>DGIN01000022.1:0-9966 GCA_002387325.1 Bacteroidales bacterium UBA4621
TAGAAAGGACGTAGAAAGGACGTAGAAAGAAAAGGCTTTTTTCGATACGATAAGCCACCTTTTTATGCACTTTATGCACTTTATGTACTTTCAATATTGCATAAAGTGCATAAAAAAAATATCGTACAAACTGTATAAACATTGTTTTAATGCGCTTGCCCTAAAACAAAAAAAGAGACTGCCTAAACTTGTTAGACAGTCTCTTTATGTTATTTATCTGTTATGTTATTTATCTGCGAGTGCTACCACCGCCTCCTGCAGAACGTGTACTTCCGCCACCGCTATAGGAACCACTGCTGCGGGTGCTGCCACCGTAACTGCCACCGCTATAACTGCTGCGAGTGGAACTGCCACCGCTATAACTGCTGCGAGTGGAACTGCCATAACCGGAGGACGAAGACCGTGCCGGTGTACTATACGATGAAGAAGACCGCGTACTGCTGTTGGTTACTGCCCGTGAACGGGTAGTGGCAGCACCGTTGTTATACGATGTGCGGGTGGATGTTCCCGTATTGTACGAAGCACGTGTTGAAGTGGTTGCAGCTGCTGCATTTGAACGGGTGGAAACGCTGTTTACACTTGTGCGGGTGGAAACGGCACTCGTTGCAGTCCTGCGAGTACTTGTGCCTGTACCTGCTACAGCCTGGCGTGTACTTGCCTCTGTTGCTGCAACGCGTGTAGAACGTGCAGCGGCTGTGTTGGCACTACCATACGTACGGCTTGATGCAGCGGAAACCGACCGGCGCGTACTTGCACCCGAAACCGACTGACGTGTACTGCCACCATTAACCACAGCCGCTTGGCGTGTACTCACACCCGATGCCACAGAAGTACGGCGGGAACGCATATCGCGTGCATTGGTTACACCCGAATTACGATGGCTGAAAGAACGATCGGGATGTGAAACCGCATAGTCGCGACGGCTGACCGGTGCACGCATATCACGCATCGCGGGACGGGGTTCGGGGGCATAGCGGAAACTGCAGCAACCGTGATGGTGATGGAAAGCATAGCAATGATGCCAATAGTAATCATACGACCAAACGGTGTGTGCATACCACCACGCAGGATAATAATCCCAATACCACGGCGATGTCCATGCATACCAAGCGGGACTCCAGAACCAATCGTAGATAACAGGACGATAGACATAAACCGGCTCTATCACATAATTGGTACCATAGATGTACTCATCGCCCACCACTTGTACCGTAACCTTCTCCTTTTCGTCCTTCTCCACATAGATAGAGGCTATATCCTGATAAATATCTTTTGCCAAAATGGCTTGCAGGACAATCAACCGCTTGTTGCCTTCGCCTGTTTCCACCACACGGATATAGTCAATGTCCCCATCGCCATTGAGGTCGAGGTTGCAAAAAGCGGAATCGGGGTTGTTGAGCAGGTTCTCAAACTCCTCAAGGTTCTTTGCTTGAGCAAAGAGTTTTGCCACTACTTTCAGATCCAGTCCGTCAGAGATGTCAGAACTGTTCGCCGATACCGTAATCGTCTCATCGGCTCTCATCGTCATTCCTGCCATCAGCAGAAAAGCGAACAAAAAAGATACCAAGCGTTTCATATTAGTAAGGTGTTTTTGATTGATTAGATAAATCTATACATTCTATAAAAACTAAAAATTCTATGACATATAGGATTTTCTATCTTTTCATTGTCAATTATCGTGCCAAAACCTGTTGGGCTAAACAAGATGCAAGTTATGATGCATCTTTTCTTTCTTTGTGCGCATATACCGCTCGTTGTACTTGTTGGGTGCAATTTCGATAGGGATATTCTCCACTATCTCAATACCGTAACTCTCCAATCCTACACGTTTTACGGGGTTGTTGGTCAGCAAGCGCAAGCGTTTAGCCCCCATCTCGCGCAGGATTTGCGCCCCTACCCCATAGTCGCGTTCGTCGGGTTGGAAACCGAGATGTATATTCGCCTCCACGGTATCATCGCCTTGCTCTTGCAGTTTGTAGGCACGTATCTTGTTCATCAGTCCGATACCGCGACCCTCTTGATTCATATAGACAACTATACCGCGTCCTTCCTTCTCTATCATCTGCATGGCACGATGCAACTGCTCGCCACACTCGCAACGCAGCGAACCGAACACATCGCCCGTCAGACAACTGGAATGTACACGGCACAGCACCGGCTCGTTCTCCTGCCATTCGCCTTTCACCAGAGCCACGTGTTCCAAACCGTTGCTCAGATCACGGAACGGGGTCAAGCGGAACTCGCCGTACTCTGTTGGCAAAAAAACCGTCTCTCCACGCTCCACAATGGCATTGAGTGTGGAAAGTCGGGAGTTGAGCGCAGCCTGCTCGGTTGGTTGCTCGTGTTGCAGGCGGTAGGCAATCAAATCCTTGATGGAGATAATCTTCAAATCGTTCTCGCGTGCCACCTCCTGCAGTTGCGGCATACGTGCCATAGTGCCGTCAGCATTCATTATCTCTATAAGTGCCGCTGCTGGTTGCAATCCTGCCAAACGCGCCAAATCGACAGCCGCCTCGGTATGTCCTGCACGTTGCAACACCCCGCCCGCACGTGCATAAAGCGGGTTGATATGTCCCGGCCGCCCGAAAGTCTCAGGTTGGGAGGCGGGGTCTGCCAAAGCACGGATAGTAGCCGCACGGTCTGCCGCCGATACGCCCGTAGTACACCCCTCCAACTTGTCCACCGTGATAGTAAACGGCGTACCGAGCATTGAGGTGTTGTTTGCCACCTGGTGCATCAAATCAAGTTCGGCACAGCGTTGCTCCGTAATAGGCGCACACAGCACGCCACGCCCGTGCTTGAGCATGAAATTCACTTTCTCGGGAGTTATTTTCTCTGCTGCGATAATGAAATCGCCCTCGTTCTCACGGTCTTCGTCATCCACTACGATAACGAATTTACCTTGACGGAAATCGTCCAATGCTTCTGCTATTGTATTCATATGTTTTGGTTCGCTTGCGCTCACGTTAGGGGCGGTGCGTTTGTTTGTGTATCTTTTGTTTCAGTTTATCCCACACTTTGAGCCAAGCCTCAGGATTGAGCAAAGCGGCATCGGTGGCGGCTTTGTAGGTGAGGAATATACCTATCGGCAACAGTACAAATGAACTGAGCCACATTCCCGCCCAGCACGGCCATAGTGCTTCGCGTGCCATCTTATAGCCTGTATTATCAATGATGTAATAGATGATAAACATCACCACCGAAATCACCACAGGTGCCCCCAAACCGCCTTTGCGGATAATGGCACCTAATGGCGCACCGATAAAAAAGAATATCAGGCAGGCGAATGCCAGCGTAAACTTGCGGTAGAGTTCAATCTCATGTTTTCGGATATACCGCTGCGAGTCGTCCAGCAACAGGGCGTTATACTCCACTTGGTCGCGTTGCATAGTGGCTTTGTCCACTGCCACATCCATTGCATTGCGCTGCTGTGTTTCCGACAAATGAGCAAACAGCGAATCTATGTTGTATTCTGCCTGCTCCGACTGCTCGACAGGTATCAATATACGTCCTGATTTCTGTTCACGACCGAAATAGCGGTTCTCCACCAGATTCTCACTTTGCTCCCTTCCCTTTTGTGCTGCCAACACCTGCACGGAGTCTATCGAATAGATCAGTTGCGCCACATTTTTCGATACATGCTGGTCTTCCAAGACCGATTCATCATAGCGGTTGAACTCGGTGTCAAAATCAATCAGCAACTGTTTTTCCTTGAATGTCTCGCGGCGGTACGGGATATTCTTCTGCGAACCTGTGGCACGCTGTTGCTGCTGGTTGAGGTTCTCAAACGATTCACCGCTGTAGAGACGCAGAATCAAGTACTTCTTATCGTCCGAGAATGCCAGTTTGCCCGAGTCGGCGACCATCACCGTAGCGTTCTGGAATCCGTTGGAGTAGTCGTAAATCATCATATCGCGCAGCATACCCGACTTCTTGTCCTTGTGCCGCACATAGATGTTGTAGCCGCTCACACCATCGTAAAATTCCCCTTCGGGTATCTCTAATTCGGGCGATTTCTGTCGAAGCGAGAAAATCAACGCCCACAGTTTCATTTGCGATTTGGGTAGCACGTTGTTGGAGAAGAAGAACGCTCCCACCGAGATAAAGGCCACGCCTACTGCCAGCGGACGCATAATGCGGAACAGCGATATACCCGCCGCTTTCATAGCGGTGAGTTCAAACTTTTCGCCAAGATTGCCAAACGAGATAAGCGAAGCCAAGAGGATTGCCAGCGGCAATGCCAACGGTACCACACTGGCTATGGCATAGACAAAAAACTCCGCCAATACTGATATTTCCACCCCTTTTCCCACCAAATCCTTTACGTGCATCCAGACGAACTGCATCAGCAGCACGAATATACACACAAAGAATGTGGCAAAGAACAACCCGAGGAAGTTCTTTAGCAAGTACACATCTATTTTCTTGACAAGTTTCAAGGCACAATCTCTTTTGTTATTAAGGTCTTTAATGTCATTAAAGACCTTAAGGACGGCAATCAGCCGTTAAGGGACTCCGACACAAAAATCAGCGGCAGGAGGTCGGCAGCACAAGAGAAAATATAGGTCTCTTCCTCACCATAAAGTAGCACCTCCATCGGTTTGCCATAGCGGTGTTCGGTCTCTATCATCACTTGCCTGCAAGCCCCGCAAGGCGAACCGGGTTTGGGTGTAAAACGCCCGTTGTTGTAGCACGCTATCGCCAAACGCAGAATCGGCTGCTCTGGATATTGCGCCCCTGCGGAAAACAATGCGGAACGCTCGGCGCAGAGACCGCTCGGATAAGCGGCATTCTCCTGGTTACACCCACGCACAACCACGCCGTTTTCCAACAACAATGCTGCTCCTACATGGTAGTGGGAATAGGGACAATACGCCCGCCCTGTCTGTTCTTTGGCTATATTGATCAGTTCCTGTTGTTCATTGGTCAGTTCGTCCCATCCGTACACACGCATGGTCGTTTTGATTTCGCACTCTTTCATGATATGGGTTGTTTGTTAGATTAGTGCTACATATAAATAGCTTGCAAAGATACAACATTTTCGGAAAATATACAATACACGGACCTGTTTTTGCATAAAAAGCACCGTACCTCCCCTTTGATTTTGCTTATCCACCCAACATCCACCCGTGTTGGGCATAACTGTTTCTTACTGCAAAAGTAAGGTGGATATAAGGTGGATGTAAGGTGGATAAGCATAATCAATGCACAATGCACAGCCCCCTCTATCCTATAACCAACATATAACAATCCTATGACAAATTCTACACAAAATTAACGGTCAATTAACGGAGAACTTTTTGATGGTTGTTTTAATGGGTATTTTTGGAGATCAAAAGGAGCCTCCGAAATGGAGACTCCTTTATAGATGTTTATTTAGCGGAATATCCGTGCCGTGACGGTCAGTTTCGCCCATGCGCCCGGTTGCAGCAGACCGCCATAGTCGTAATAGTGGCGGTTGGTCATATTCGTACAGTCGGCACTCACGCGCACGCAGTCGTTCTGCCAATACACACTCCCGTCAAGCAGCCACACGGAGCGATAGTCCTGAACCTCGCCCTGCGCATCGTTGTACTGCCCCTCGCGCTGCTGGTAACGCAGTGTCCACGAGGCACCGAAACCGCGATAGATACCATGCTCCAGACGCAGCGTCAGTTTATGGCTCAGATAGTCCAAATAGCGCGACCCCGACTCTTTCAAATCCAAATCCAGATACGTGTAGGCATAACTGACCGACACACAGCGCAACCATTCGTTCCAACGGTATGCAGCCAAGAGTTCCACGCCTGTGGCATTCACTTTCTGCTGGTTCTGTGCGTGATACGGACGTTTGATATCATCGGGCATATAGACCCAGTCGATGATATTGCGCCCCCAACGGTAGTACCAGTCGCCCGCCAAGGAGAGCGCACCCGCCTCGCCAAACGAGCGGTTGTAGGTTGCACCCACCGACAGCACCCACGCTTCTTCCGGATGCAAGTCCCTGTTGCCCAACTGGTTGCCTGCATTATAATACAAATCGGTAAAGGTCGGCAGTCGCAGTGAACGGTTGGCATTGATATATACCGACGACTGCTTCGCGTATTCATAGCCGATATTTGCCCCGCCCGATACATTGTTTCCGAATTGTGTATTGAACATTCCGCTCACGCCCAATGATGCCGACAGGTTGCCGTAGTTGAATGTCTGCTGTGCATAGTAGTTTACATTCAGTCGGTTCGCCCCCTTGACCAGGTCGAGAACCCGTACATCTTTCAAAGAGAAATCCGCCACATTCGGCACTTGCCCGTCGGGGTTGATGGTATCGCCGAGATTGGTGGAATGAATGTTCTCATTGCGTATCTCTACGCCCACCGTGGTGGTGCCGATACGCGAAGCATAATGCCCCGCCACGCTTGCGGCTGCGGTCTGTGAGAAATGAAAATTGCCATAGAGCCGTTGCCTGCGGTGCCACTCGTAGCGGTCGTAGTTGGCACGGTACGAAGCCTGCACGTCCATACTCCACTGCCCCCAACGATGGGTATATTTGGCACTGCCGAAAGCCGTGCGGGTGGCATCGAACTGGTCTTGCGAACCAAAACCGTAATACATACCTGCGCCCGCATCTTTCCATTGCGCACCGAGTTGCACGTCCAGCCCCTTGTAGCGGCTCTGGAAATAGAGATTGACCAACTGATAATCGGAGTTGGTGAGTGCCGTCTGCTCTTTCTCTGAGGGGGCAGGTGCATAGTAGCCTTCGGCACGGCTGTACTCCACCGAGGCATTCGCGCTGAAATCCCCGCGCCGCCAACTGCCTGAAAAATCAGGGCTTACCAGCCCGTTCATACCCGCCGACAAACGCACACCGTATTGATTCCGCTCCGCCTCGCGCGTAACGATATTAATGGCACCGGAGAACGCCCCGTAGAGGTTCGCGCTCGTACCTTGCAGCACCTCAATACGCTCGATGAGCGAGACAGAAAGCGGCAGATTGAGCGTGTAGTGCCCTGTGTGTGCGTCGTTCAGGCTCACGCCGTTGATCAGCACCAACACTTGGTCAAACGTGCCGCCGCGCATACTCAGGTCGGCTTGTGCGCCGTTGGCACCGCGGGTGCGCACATCAAGTCCCGGCAGATATTGCAGAATATCCGCCACCGTCTGGATAGGCAATGCCTCTATCTCCTTGCGGGAAACCTGTGTTACGAGCCGGTACGCTTCGGATTGTACTTCAGCCTTGTTCGATACGACCGACACCTCCTGAAGACTAAGTTGCCGGGTATCAACTGCCCCCTGTGCCTGCTCTGCAAGCATTGCGGGTTCAAGCGCGGAGTCCTCTGCCACGTCCGTCTCGGTTGCCGTCGCGCTCAACGTGCAGAATGCCATTGCCACGATTGCAACGGTCTTGCCCTGCTTGAGCATCTCGAGGTCGGTCATATAGCCCGCCACACGCCCCACCGACACCTCTCTGTGCAGAGAAGCAAAAGCGGCATACGCCTTGTGGCAGAACCGACGGAAACGGATACTGCGCTTTGATTGATAAACCTTGTTCATTGTGTTTTTTTCAAAAAAACGCACAAAGGTACTGCTTTTTCCCCACATCTGCAAACCCCGTCCCCGTATGGCATTGCCGTATTTTACAAACGTGGGGTTGTAAAATTGGCTATGACATAAGCAACCGGCATGTTGTTCTGGTTGCGAATATCCGTCTGGATAAGCGATATGCTGCCTTCGTGCAAAAACGATGCGCTTGCAGTTAACCGATCACCCGGATGACAGGGACGAAGGAAACGGATACTGCTGTCTACAGTCAATTTCTTACCGTCTGTCAATCCCGCTGCCGCCAAATCCGCCAAAGTAAAGAGTACCCCGCCCTGACATACATTCGCCCCATTCAGATGCCGTTCCTCAACAATCATTGTTGCCGTACTGCCATCGGGCTGCAATACGATGCCGTTGGCTCGGGCAAATCGATCCCGCTCATTTAGTTCCGAAACAGTCATATTTTATGATTTTGAATGCAAAGATACAAAAGAAAACGGAATTACACAACTTTTGCGTATTTCAAAAAAAAAGAGTACCTTTGCGGCTCTAATTGACATATAGTATATGGCACGTACAGAGATTTCCACAATGGGTGAGTTCGGACTCATCAAACATCTGACTGAAAAAATCCAACTCAAACAACCTTCCACACTGAAAGGCATTGGAGACGATGCCGCTGTAATGAATTTCGGCACCAAACGCGTGCTTATGACCGGCGATATGCTGTTAGAGGGTATCCATTTCAATTTGGAATACGTACCTCTCAAGCACCTTGGCTACAAAGCCGCTGTGGTTAATTTTTCCGATATTTATGCTATGAATGGTACCCCGACACAAATTATAGTTTCTTTGGGTATCAGCAAGCGTTTTTCCGTAGAAGACTTGGAAGAACTGTATGCGGGCATCCGGCTTGCCTGCGAGCGATACGGAGTGGACATAGTCGGTGGAGATACCTGCGCCTCTATGACGGGACTGACCATCTCTATCACCTGTCTCGGAACGGCTGCCGCCAAAGACATCGTCTATCGGAACGGTGCCAAACTGAACGACCTCATCTGCGTGTCAGGCAACCTCGGTACTGCCTATATGGGACTGCAACTATTGGAACGCGAGCGTATCGTAATGCAAGCGGACAAGGCAGCCAAACCCGCTTTTGAAGGACGGGAATACCTGCTCGAAAGGCAACTCAAACCGGAGGCGCGGCGCGATATTGTTGAAGCACTGCGCAAAGCGGGAGTCAAACCGACGGCAATGATGGATATATCCGACGGACTGTCGTCCGAACTGATGCATATCTGCCACCTATCGGGAGTCGGCTGTGCCATCTATGAAGACAAACTGCCTATTGATTTCCAGGCTGCTGCCCTTGCCGAAGAAATGAACCTCAACATCGTAACATGCGCCCTCAACGGAGGAGAAGACTACGAACTGCTCTTCACCTGCGACATCAATGACTACGAGAAACTCGTTCCGATAGATGACCTCTATATCATCGGGCATATCACCAAGCCCGAATACGGATTGAACCTCATCGGACGTAACGGCGAGGAACTCGCCCTGAAAGCACAAGGATGGAACGCCTTTACCAACCGGGAATAAATGAATAATACATAAAAAAAACGGACGCAACGTCCGCTTTTTTTTATGTATGCCGCTGAAGAAAACCATCCAGAGTCTCCAAATCGGGAAACGTCTTCCACCCGAATTGCTCTGCTGCTTTTCTGTTGGTCTCTATATCATCCGCAAACAGATAAGGCTCCGTCAGTTGGTGCGCGTGCAGATAGTTGTCCGCTATCTCAAAAATATGCGCATTCGGTTTGCAGCAATGCAACAAGTGCGAGGCAAAGCAATGCTCAAACATTGACAAATCATACTTGCTGAACACATCCGCCCAATGCAGTGCATTGTTATTGCTCAGCAGAAACAGCCGGTGTCCTTCATCACGCCAACGCCGTATCATTTCCAATCGTTCAGCAGGTATTCCGCCGTGCATCAGGTTCCAAGCCTGTTTCAGGTCTTCGGTGGTAGTACCGGGCTTGGCATAAGAAAGCAGCGTTGACAAAAAATCATCCGCGGAAACATCTCCCGTCTCAAACCGCTCCATCAGGCTGTTTTCCGTACCTTCGGCATTGCCTGCCAAGCCTAATACCTGCTCCATAGCCTCTTCGCCTATCAGTTCGCGGAAACGTGCCGCGCAAGCGGGGATATTATGCTGCATCATCACCCCACCCATATCCAATATAATAGTCATAGTTAAATAAGTTATTTATTTGCTTCTTACAAACAAACCGCATTGCAAAGATAATGCTTTTCATCGACATACACAACATTTTATATTTTTATACCGGACGGACTCCCAAAAATATACAGAATATGCAGTTTCTGTACCTCCATATACACATTACGTAGAAAAGACGTAGAAAGGACGTAGAAAGGACGTAGAAA
>DGIN01000022.1:10054-10867 GCA_002387325.1 Bacteroidales bacterium UBA4621
AATATTGCATAAACTGCATAAAAATTGCTTTGATGCGGTTGAACTAATCTTATAGACATCCTTGGCGTAGTTTTTGTAGCATTCAGGCTGTAAGGCAATGCCGCCTTATACAAAATCTACCATAGTTATGAAAGACGCTTTATTTTCACTTCCGCCATTGGGATTCTCTCCCGAAGAACTTGCTCCGATGATGAGCGAACAGACCGTCAATTTCCATTATGGAAAGCATTTCCGCACATACGTGGATACGCTCAACACATTGGTTAAAGGTTCTGATTTCGAAGGACTCTCTCTGGAAGACATTGTCCGAAAGGCTCCCGAGGGCAAACTGCTCAACAATGCCGGACAGACACTCAACCATCAACTCTTTTTTGAACAACTAATCCCCGCAGAACATGCCAAACAACCTTCAGGGGAACTGCTGTTTCTTATTGAGCAGTCATTGGGTTCGTTTGATGCTTTCCGCGACCAAATGACCAAAGCCGCCATTTCGCTTTTTGGTTCCGGTTGGGTTTGGCTGGCACAGGACGCAGAGGGCGTGTTGCATATCCTATCCCTCCCAAATGCCGACAATCCATTGCGGCACGGATTGTCACCGATACTGGTGTTTGATATATGGGAACATGCCTATTATTTGGACTATCAAAACAACCGTGCCGAATATATCCGCAATTTATGGCTGCTTATCAACTGGCACATTGTTTCCCTGCGCCTTGACCGGTAAATTGCACTTTGGCATCTCAACAGCCCTATGTCCAATTGATACATACAACACCAATTGGACATCGTGTGATTGATAATCTCCATACGGTT
>DGIN01000022.1:10923-12196 GCA_002387325.1 Bacteroidales bacterium UBA4621
TTTGATTGATAATCTCCATACGGAAACAAAAAAAAGAGACCGCCTGCATTTGTCAGACAGTCTCTTTTTGGATGTCGTTTGGTCGTAAAATATACCGTATGGTCGGGGACGCGGACGCCCCGTCCGCGGTCAAGTCGTCAGACTTGTTTGATCTTTCGCTGTTTTTTTAGGCTTATTAGACACCCTCTTTTTTGTGTGCATTATATTATATTCTATTTCTTAATCTGAAACGGTAATGAACCGATAAGATTATCATCCGCAAAGAAATCTGCATTATAGAAACCGGTTTCGGCTTCCATTCCTTCAGGGACAGACCAATAAAACGTACCTTGGTATTCCTCTCCCGTGAACTCAAACTCTTGTGAAACGGAATACAGAATATCTTCGCTCTCAAAATGGAACAGATGGTCAGGATTCTCGCCCAGCAAGTTTCCTGACGGGTCAATGATACGCACATAAAGTGTCTTCATACCCGGTTCGCAAGTGATATTCTTGGCAATGGTGTAATCAAACTGCAATTTGCGTATCTGACTGACTATACGTGTCTTGCGGTCGCGCTTGTTAAGCGTGGTTACAGTACAAGACGCAATCTCTAACATTGAGGCACGAGATACCGTCTCTGTCAATTGGTTATTGATAGAAGACAATTGGTCATTTTGCTGCTTTACTTGCTGATTTTCCTGACGATACTGCTGGTTCTCTACCGTCAGACGCTGATTGGTGGCATTAAGAGAATCTATCTGCCGTACATAATCTTTCAATACCGACCGCACCGTTGCCAGTTCTTTTTTCAATTCGGCAATACGACGCGCATTGGTAACCTTGGTGATACGCAATTCCTCCAACAAGTCCTGTACACGCTGTTGCTCCTGCGCCAAACGTTCTTGGAGAGAATCATTTTGGATATTCATTTGCTGATAACCATCGAATTGGAGTGCCAAATCTTCATACTCGTCTTCAAGTTCTGACTTCTCAAACTCCATCTGTTCAATCATTTCATCAAGTTCCTGCTTCTGATGAAAATTGAGAAACAGCAAGGCTGCAATGCCCAATACGAGGACCACAATAATAGGAATTACAACTGATTTTTTCATTGGTTTATTATTTTTTTCATAGGGTTTATTATAGATATTGTATTGCTTTTTCCATATGGTTTGAATGGGAGCCTTTGAGCAGAATATGCCGCCCTTCCAACGGATGTTGCTGCAAATAGTCACACAAGTCGTCAATCGTACCGAACACCGGATACGGACTCGTGGTATCTTTGTATTCG
>DGIN01000011.1:0-187 GCA_002387325.1 Bacteroidales bacterium UBA4621
TTTTCAAGTACACACATAGCATCCTTGCGTTTTATAGGCTTCTTGCGTTTTATAGATTTCTTGCGTTTTATAGGCTTCTTGCGTTTTATAGATTTCTGGCATTTTATAGTTTACGGATTGTCTCGGAAGGAAAAAGCAAAAATGCTCAGGGCAACCGCATCAAAATAATTCATAATTAGTGTGATTA
>DGIN01000011.1:288-7452 GCA_002387325.1 Bacteroidales bacterium UBA4621
AGTGTGATTATAATTCATAATTATTGCTGTCCGGTAAACGCAGCCCGAAGCAGAAAAGTCTCCCCAAGATGCCCATAAACAGGCATATTGGTATGTATTTTTGCAAAAGCGAGTCCCCTATGCAAAAAGTACCAGTTGCGGATTGCTTGTAGGTGGGGCTAATTTTCCCCCCCCCCCCTTAATCACTCATTTTAGAGCCATTTAAGGGCTTCAAGGTAGGCATATAAGTCAATATAGTACATCATCATCCAAAGTATCATCGTAACAACACTTTTACCGGACAGCAATAAAATTTATTAACGTTTGATACAGTTGTCCCGGGAGTGCATTTAATAAGCGCATTAAATATATGTCCATAATAGACCGGTATATATAGAATGGTGAGGACGCAAGTTTTAGGGTGGAAATGCAAAAATGCGGGCTATATTTGAATAATGTGGGGTGTATTTGAATAAAAATTTGCATAGTAGGATAATTATTCGTATCTTTGCAACGTATTTTTGAGAATATGTATGTGAGAAGTATAAAATACGTCAATTGTGTTCTTACTGTTTGCTGCCTATTGCCGGTAGCATTTGATTTGGCAGCCGCAACCATTTTCTCTTGTACGACACGCACGGTTGTTCTCGTTTCTATTTCTTCTCTTCTATTTATTCTATTTCTTTCCTTCTTCTCTCTCTCTCTCTCTCTCTCTCTCTCTCTCTAACAGCAAAGGGATTGTGGGCATTTGGGGTAGGGTAAATAGGGGACTATGTACCCCGCTTTCGGTGTGCTCGTTTATCAAAACGGCAGGTGCTACAACAAAGAAAGGAGGCGTGGTATGACTATAGAGGAGCGACTGATGCGGGAACAAGAGGCAGACGGGCAGAGTAAAATCCTGCTGCTGAAAGAGGGAACGTTCTGGAAGGCGTATGAGCAGTCGGCATACTACCTGCACAGACAATTCGGGTTCAAGCCCTCGGCGAAGTTCATCAAGAAAGTGGGGCAGACGATAGTGAGTGTGGGTTTCCCATTGCCGAGTCTCGTGAAGTTCTTCCCACAGACCTCTGCGATACAAGACACAACGGAGATAGTGTATATAGGTGTAAGCAATAAGTGCAGCGAGCAGTTTGAGGCGTGGAAGACGGGCTTGCAGGTGCCCGACGAGGACGCTGTGGAGGAGATGCTCACGCCGCGTTATGCGAACCTGCCAGTCTTCAAGGCGGTGTATGATGTGCTGATGAAGAGCCTGGCGGCAAGCCGCCACTTTGCGAAGGACTACCGATACTCGTTGGGTGAAGACCTGAAGCGTGCCTTGTTTGCCGTACTGCTGAATGTGTATCGCGCGAACAAGCAGACGGATAAGCAACAGCGGATAGCAAGTATCGAGGCAGCCGAGGAGAAGATGATGGAGGTACGCCTGCTGTGCCGCATACTCAACGACAGCAAACAGATGCCCAAGAACCTCTATGCGCAGATGGCGTTTGATATGGTGGAGGTGGACAAGCATCCGGCAAACTGGAAGAAGTATCAGACATTATGAATTTTGAATTATGAATGAGGAATTATATGATAAGGATGTCGCCTCTCCAAACTAAGCAACAATCAACAATAGATAATGTATAAACAATATCAAAATTATTACAACAATGAAAACAGTAAAATTTTTGGCAAGTATGCTGTTGGTGGCATCTTGCATCTGTCTGACGGGGTGTGATAAGGAAGAACCTACATCGGACAAGGTAACAACCGGAGAAGCAAGCGAGATTACCGGACAAAGTGCGGTACTGGCGGGTAAGGTAAATGTGGATATCAAGGATTATACCTCGGTGGCGTTTGGTATGATGGTATCCGATAATTTGCAGGACATGAACAATCGCGAGGGCGAAGAGGTGTGGGGTAAGACGCTGATTGGCAGCAACTATACTGTGGAGTTGGACGATTTGACGGGTAGCACCGAGTATTACTATTGTGCTTTTGTGTTTCTCAATGAGACGCAGTATGAGTTCGGTGCAATCAAAGATTTCACCACTCAGGAAATTGCTGTAGCAAAGAATGAGGGATTCTCTGTCAGTGCCGGCAAACAGGTTCTTTTTTCACCGGGCAACTTGCAGTACAGCCGCTCCACCGATACTTGGTCGTTTGCGGAGCATCAGTATGATATGATTGGTACGGATAATGTGGATGGCGGTGATGTACAGATAGATTCAAATAATGGATATTATTACAAATATGGTAACACCTTGGCAGATAAGATAGACTTGTTCGGTTGGAGTGGCAGTACCGGCAGTGCCAAGTGGGGTGTCAGTACATCCACAGATTACAGCGATTATAGTGGTGATTTCGTGGATTGGGGTAGAAATATCGGTGATGGTACGACTTGGTACACTTTAACTTATGACGAGTGGGATTACCTCCTTGAAGAACGTCCCAATGCCAATAACCTAATAGGTGTGGCACGTATCAACCTTGATTCCTATGGTAGCAAATATGCCAACGGGCTTGTTTTGCTGCCCGATGACTGGACTTGCCCTGCGGGTGTAACCTTTAAGAGTGGTTTTGCAAGCGGCTACAGCGTTCAGGCGTATGCTGATTATCAGACTTTCACCTTGAGTGATTGGCAGAAATTGGAAGCCGCCGGTGCTGTTTTCCTGCCTGCTTCGGGTCGCCGCCGCGGGTCGTATGTGAGCGGCGTGCGGTACAGCGGCCCCTATTGGTCTGCTACGCCTCGCGACTCGGACGACGCGGACGAATTCGGCTTCAGTTCGAGCGGAGCGTGCACGCGCTACAACACCCGCAACTACGGGCAAGCAGTCCGTCTCGTTCAAGATTTAATCAAATAATAGTAGCAGCCATCTCGCAAGAGTGGCTGCTACGTCGGCAGAAACTGTACTTTTTTTGCTTGCCCCTCGATGGGGCAAGCAAAAAAGCCGGCGGGACGTTGTCTGGGGGACGACGCGGCTCGCGTCGTTGTTCGGCGACAGCCGAAAGACGCCAAGTTTGGATGAGGTGCGCCTGCGGCGCATGACGACGCGAGCCGCATCCCCCAAAGCACAGCATCAGCCGATAATATGAGGGGCGCACATAGGATAGCCGGAGTACCGTATCGCCCGGAGGAGTCGTACGGTAGTGTGCATAGATAAATCAGTAGCCCGCACAAGGAGGGACAGTTTGAAAATCTGTAAATTTGAAAATGAGCAAATTTGAAAATAGTATTCTTGTGTTTGTATGCCGAAATACAGCCCCGCGAGGGTGCCTGTTGAGGTGCTCCATAAGGTAGTCTCTTAAGGAAAATATATTCCCCTTATGGTGTAAGTAGCGGCTACTACTTTGTGTTTCTTGCCTGCTTCGGGTAACCGCAACGGGTCGAATGTGAACAATGTGCAGAACAACGGCAACTATTGGTCTGCTACGCCTAACGACTCGGACAACGCGAACGAATTCAACTTCAATTCGAACGAAGCGAACACGAACAACAACAACCGCAACAACGGGCAAGCAGTCCGTCTCGTTCAAGACTTATCACCATTTCCTATGTGCGACCCTCTTCTCTCCGACCTCTTCCGTGCCTACTATGATGCGCGCAGACACAAGCGCAAGACCCACTCGCAACCGGCGTTTGAGATGGATTTGGAGCATAATATAGCGGCACTGTGCGATGAATTGCGTTATCGTACCTATACGCCGTCGCCTGCTATATGCTTCATAATCAACGATCCGAAGAAACGCGAGGTGTTTGCTTCGCCCTTTCGCGACCGTGTGGTGCATCACCTGTATTACAACTACATAGCCGCCTATTGCGACCGGCGGTTTGTGTATGACTCGTACTCCTGCCGTGTGGGGAAGGGTACGCTGTTCGGTATTGAGCGGTTGGAGCACCATATCCGCAGTGTGTCGCGCAACTATACCCGTGAGGCATACGTGCTGAAGTTGGATTTGCAGGGGTATTTTATGAGTATTCCGCGGGAGTTGCTGCGGGAGAAAGTGCAGGCGATGATGCGCAAGGTGCTGCCTGCGACCGGTTTGCCGATGGATATACAATCGTTGGTAGTGTGGCTGACAGACGTGTTTACGCTTCATGACCCGCTGACGGACTGTCGCATACGGGGTACGGCGTATGATTGGGACGGCTTGCCGCCCTCGAAATCGCTGTGGTATTCGCCCGACGGGGTGGGGCTGCCGATAGGGGATTTGACCTCGCAACTATACAGCAACATCTTCCTCAACGAGTTGGATTGGTTTGTGGTGCGGCATTTGGGTTGCCGGCACTACGGGCGGTATGTGGACGATTTCTATCTGTTGTCGCCGTCGCGCGTGGAGTTGAGGGAGTGGCTGGCGCGGCTGGTGCCTTTTGCGGGTACGCTTGGTATGCGTATCCACCCGCGCAAGATAGTGTTGCAGCCTGTCAGTCTGCCCGATAGGCACCACCGTGTGCCGCCCTTGGAGTTTCTCGGTGCGGTTGTTTATCCCTATTACCGTCATTGTACGCACCGCACGGTAGCGAAGTATCGTATTCGTTCCCGTGATTGGGCGATGCAGTTGGAGCGTGATATGCCTGCGGCGGCGTATCAAGCCTGTTTTCAGTCGTATATGTCGTATAGGGGGTATCTGGGGCATTTCCGTGCGTATGGGGTGTGGTAAGGCGTGTATGGAGGAAACTTATATATTCCGAAATAGGTGCAATCGATGTTATAACGATTGCGGGACGATAAGGAGTTCCGGTCAGCCTGCGTGGATGAGTTGTCGCTACGGCACTCAGTGCGCAATGCGCACCTGCCTTACGCTTCACGTCTCCACAACAGGGTAGGGCTGTTCAGTTTGTGGCAAACTGCCCGGGGGCGGGGTGCCCGCGTCCCCGGTGATGGCATTTGTTTTCGGTGATGGCGTATCTCCGGTGAGTGGATTTGCAGAATAAAATTTATGCAGTGTATGCAATATTGAGAGTGCGTAAAGTGCATAAAAAGGTGGCTTATACTCGCTATAAGCCACCTTTCTTTCTACGTTCTTTCTACGTTCTTTCTACGTCCTTTCTACGTCTTTTCTACGTCTTTTCTCCGTAATGTGTATATGGAGGTACGGAAAGTGCATAAAGTGTATAATAACCTGCATATTAACAATAGTATCTTTTTTCGTAACGTATGGGCTTGCATGGTTGTGCAAATGGCAGTAATTTTGCACTTGATAAGAAAGTGCATATTTTTGCGCTATAAACACGGATATTTTTAATAGAAATCTTAATATGAGGAAACTTTTGCAGAAAAATCAACTGTCTTTGAACACGTTTGTTTGGCGATTGCCTAACGCCTTTCTCGTTTCGTGTTTGTTTGTTGTAATGTCTGTTCATTCTGCTTTAGCGCAGCAGTTGCCGAATGCGGGTTTTGAGGATTGGAGCGGTGCGGCTTTTGACGGCAATGCACAGCCTGCCGGTTGGAACGCGAGCAACGTGACGCAGTTCGGTTTCAAGTTCAATTTTGCGCACAAAGAGGCGGGTCATACGGGCAGTGCCAGTATGATGGTGCAAGACCAGAGTGTGGGTGCCGCCACTATCACGGAGGTGTCGCCCGGGTATTTCTCGTTGGGACAACCGTGGGTGTATGTCAAGAATCTGGCCTCCGTGGGCGAGGCCACAGCAGGTACGGAAGGCGGTGTGAGTTGGACATTCCGTCCGGACACGATGTCGGTATGGATAAAACGTACGGGTTCGAATGTGACGCGCGAGGATTTCTATCTGCTGTACTATGCATGGTCAGGGACTGCCAAAAGCAGCAAGTACAAGGGCAAGAACGGCAAATGTACATCGGTGAGCAAGACCAACGAGGAGAGCGACGTGCGTCAAGCGTTGGACGGCAACGAGTGTGGTACAGACCAGAAAGCCAATCAGATAGCCGAGGGTATGTGGCGCGAGAAGAAAGAGTACGGCGACTGGACCAATATCCGCGTACCTATATATTATATGAACAGCGATGTGCCGACGATGATGAACATCATCTTCTCGGCGAGCAACTATCCGAACTTCCGCGCTAACAGCGGGTTGTACGACGGGAACTCGCTGTATGTGGACGATGTGGAGTTGATTTATTCGGCGGATATTCAGAAACTCTATATTGATGATAAGGAATGGAAAGGTTTTGACCCGTCGAGCAGCGAAGAGCAGACTTATTCTCTCGGACGCACAGCCACCACGATGCCTAAGATAGAGGCCCGCCGCGGCATAGGTTCGCTGACGAATGCACGTGGTAATGTTGCTTCTTTTGCGGGTCGTGTGTTGTCCGGCAAGGAGATAAGTATCCAAGAGGGTGTAATTGATGGTGCGCCGACGACTATAACCGTGCGTTCGGATGACGGCAACAAGAGTAAGACCTATAAAATAAAGTTTGTGCGGGAGGCGAGCAAGAACTCCAAACTCGCCGATATTATGGTGAACGGCACGAGTATAGAGAATTTTAATGCCAACACCTATACTTATCAGGTGGCGTTGCCTTATGGTACTACCGCCACGCCCGTTGTTTCCGCCGAGGGACAGGAGGACGCACAGACGATAGAGATAACGCAGCCGACCGGCACAACAGGGCGGGCGGTTATCAAGGTTACGGCTGCCGACAAACAAACCACGGCGACCTATACGCTGAATTTCCATGTGGCGGAACTGGCGGATAACACACTGAAAGATATTTTGGTAAATGGCAAGTCGATACCGGGCTTTATCCCGTCGCAGACCATCTACCGCGTCTCGCTGCCTACCGGCACGACCCAGATGCCGACCGTAAAAGCGGTATCGGCGTATCCCGACGGGGCGCAGACCATCAAATATAACCCTCCCGCCAAGATAGACGGCGGAACGTACCAAATAGCCGTTACCACGCCCGGTAACCAGGTGCCAAAGACCTACAAACTGAATATCCGTTTGGAGGCTTCCACCTATTCATACCTCAAAAACTTGCAGGTGGAAGGCGGGTACATCACTGATTTTGCGCCCGATAACCTTACTTATTATGTAACGCTGCCGATGGGTACGACGGCTCTGCCGAAGATTACCTACGAGTTGGGGGACGAATACCAGACGGTAAGTATCGCCGAGGGAGGCTTGGACGGCACTACGCGTGTAACCGTAACGGCGGCGAGCGGTGACCAGACGGTTTATAAGATTGTTTTCAGTACGATCAAGTCGGAGATTTCCACATTGGC
>DGIN01000040.1:0-15587 GCA_002387325.1 Bacteroidales bacterium UBA4621
GCTTGAAACATACGGAACACCTCTTTATAGGTGAGCGCATTCGTATTGCCCACTATCACAAACTGCTTGTTGTATTGGTCAAGTTGCGCAAGATACTCCCGAAACAGCGAAAACGGCGGGTTAGTAACCACAATATCAGCCTGTTTCAATAGTTCCACGCACTCGGGACTACGGAAATCGCCATTGCCTTGCAATATGGAAATCACGTTCTTGTCATTCTGCATCAAGTACTGAATATCTGCCAAGTTAATTGCCCCGTCGCCGTTGGTGTCCGTTACCTCGGTTATCTCCACTTTGTAGGCAATCTTCTTCGGGTCGTCCACGGTGGTACCGAAGTCGAGCAGCAGTTCATTGCCCGATACGGGCGAACCGTTGTAGCAGGTGGCAATCAGTTTGCGCAGTCCCAATGCGTTGAAATTGAGTGCAAAATACTTGAAGAAGTTGCTCTCGTACGGGTCGTCGCAGTTGCAGAATACGACCTTGTCTTTGAAGTAAGGTTTGTAGTATTTGAGTTCTTTGGCGATGTCGTCCAATTGAGTGTAGAACTCGTCCTTCTTTGCGTCTTTGGCTTGTGCCAAGTCTTTCCGTGCCATAGATTGATAGATTTTATGCAATGCTATCAATCTCGCGAACACATAAAAAAGGTGAGCCTGTTTATGCGTTCGACAGGTGTCTACCAAACCCCTTATCCCTATAAACAGACCCACGTTGTACATAGTACACGTGAGCACTGCTACTAAACAGGGATAAAGATGTTGGTATAACATCCCGCTGTATTATTTCATAAGTTCTAAATGTTTGGTAGACTTTGTCGAACGCGAAATAATAGCCAATGCTGTTAAAAATATGTCATGTGCCGCCTTTACGGCACCGGTTTACATAAGCAATTTATTATTAAAATGTTGATACTTTATTGTTTACGCCTGCAAAGATACTGCTTTTATTTGATATATGCAACATTTCGAGAATGGGAAAAGTGAAAATAACGCTGCTTTTATAACATTCAATGCCCTCCGGGAAAGCTGCACCTTTGCATCAGATTTTAGGAAATGCTGTCATTGCTGCCTGTTCATTTTGCGAACATTGCTTGGCGTTTTTGAAGAAAGTTTGTAGGTATGTGTTTTTTTTCGTATCTTTGCGGGCAGAAATTATAATGACAGGACTATGAATAATAAAACCAAGACCACCAGCATACTAAAAGATACCACGCCCAAATGGCACAAGACCTTTCTCAAATGGTTTTGGGGTCTCTTTTCGGCAGGTATAGTCATAGCATTCGGGGCTATATGGTTGATAGCGGAGGGATGGCTCGGCTATCTGCCTCCGTTGGAAGAATTGCAAAATCCTGAAAACCGTTTCGCCAGCGAGATTATCTCATCGGATATGCAGTCGATAGGGCGTTACTACCGCAATGAAAACCGTGTCGGGGTACAATATACCGACCTCTCGCCCTACCTCATTGATGCCCTTGTTGCCACCGAAGATGCCCGTTTCTACAACCATACGGGGGTGGACTTTAAGTCCTTCTTTCGCGCTGTACTCAAACTCGGTCGCGCTGGCGGAGGCAGTACACTGACACAGCAGTTGGCAAAGCAGATTTGGTCGCCACGTGCAAGCAATATATTCGAGCGTGCTATGCAGAAACCCATCGAATGGGTTATCGCCACCAAACTGGAACGTCTGTACTCAAAAGACGAAATACTGCTGATGTATCTCAACCAGTTCGATTTTCTCTACAATGCCGTGGGCATCAAATCGGCTGCACAGGTCTATTTCTCCACCACTCCCGCCGACCTCAAGATTGAAGAAGCGGCTATGCTTGTGGGTATGTGCAAAAACCCCTCGCTCTACAACCCCGTGCGTCGTCCCGAGCGGGCTCTCAACCGCCGCAATACCGTACTAAGCCAGATGTGCAAGTACGAGTATATTACGGAAGCAGAGCGCGATTCGTTGGAGGCATTGCCACTCGAACTGCACTATAGTTCTGTGGACCATAAGCAGGGATTGGCTCCTTATTTCCGAGAGCATCTGCGCAGAGTACTGACTGCCAAAGAGCCAAAAGAAAGCAACTACCCGGAGTGGAACAAACAGCAGTATGCAATCGACCGCTACCAATGGGACAACAACCCGCTTTACGGTTTTTGTGCAAAAAACACCAAGCCTGACGGTTCGCATTATGACATCTATCAGGACGGCTTGAAGATTTACACTACCATCGATTCACGTATGCAACGTTATGCCGAAGAAGCGGTGGCGGAACATATGCAATCGCTGCAAAAAAGTTTCTTCCGCGAGTGCAAACGCAAGAAGAATGCGCCTTTTTCACGCTCTATTTCCCAAGACGAGATTAATGGTATTCTTACCCGTGCCATAAAACAGACCGACCGTTACCGCGGAATGAAAAAAGCAGGGGCAAGCGAAAAAGAAATACGCGAAGCGTTTAATACGCCTGTTGATATGCAAATCTTCACCTATGACGGGCTGAAAGATACTACTATGTCGCCGATGGATTCTATCCGATGGCTCAAAAACTATCTTCGCTGCGGATTTATGTCAATGGACCCGCACACAGGCTATGTAAAAGCATATGTAGGCGGACCGAACTTCTCCTGTTTCCAATATGATATGGCTACTATGGGACGGCGTCAGGTCGGTTCTACCGTCAAACCTTATCTCTATACATTGGCTATGGACGAAGGTATGTGGCCGTGTGATAAAGTGGTAAATGAGCCTATCACGCTATATGATGCCAATGGACGCCCGTGGACACCGCGCGATACGCACGCTAAAAACGAGGGCGAAATTGTAACCCTCAATTGGGGACTGCAGAACTCTTCCAACTGGATAACCGCCTATCTGATGTCGCTTTATACGCCAGAACAGTTGGTACGTATAATGCAATCGTTTGGTATTCAGGGACAACTCGATCCTGTCATCAGTCTCTGTCTCGGTCCGTGCGAAGTGAGTGTGCAGGAAATGGTAGATGCCTATACCACCTTTGCCAACAAGGGGATTCGCACTGAACCGCTCTACGTAACACGCATAGAGGACAACAACGGCAATGTCATTGCTTCTTTTGTTCCCAAAACACACGAAGTCATCAGTGAAAGTACATCCTACAAAATGATTTATATGCTGCGCAACGTAATAGACCACGGCACAGGCGTACGGGTACGGTACAAGTATGGTATCAAAGCACCGATGGGAGGCAAAACCGGAACCACCAACAACAACTCCGATGGGTGGTTTATGGGCTTTACCCCATCGCTCGTGAGCGGCGTTTGGGTCGGAGGTGAAGACCGTGCCATCCATTTCGACAATCTCGCCGAAGGACAGGGGGCATCTATGGCACTGCCTATCTATGCCCTTTATATGCAAAAAGTCTATAAGGACACCTCCCTCGGTTATTCCGAAACAGAGCAGTTCGAAATCCCAGACTGGTTCGACCCCAATGCCGGGTGCAAATAAATAATGTACGTAATGCATAATGCGCAATGCGTAATAGTTTCCCTGTTCTTTCCCTTATGTTACCCTGACCATAGAAGGTATAGGTGATTCTTAGGTGATTCGTTATAGGATGGTTATAGGATGGTTATAGGATACAAGAGTTTGGAGCAACACATACAACACATATTGTCCGTTTTACGCTCCTCCATTTTGAGGGGAAGCGTTACGCTGTTTTTTCTTGGCTGTTTCAGTTGTTCCTATGCACAACTGAACACCGACCGTATCACGGCTATCGGGCGAAATGCCTTGTATTTTGAAGACTATGTGCTGTCCATCCAGTATTTCAACCAGGTCATCAAACTCAAACCCTATTTGGCTGAACCCTACCTGTTCCGTGCCATAGCCAAAATACAATTGGAAGATTATCAAGGGGCTTTGCGTGATTGTGATGCCTCCATAGAACGCAATCCCTTCCAACCGGGTGCCTATTACACACGCGGTTTCGTCTATCGGCAGTTGCATAAATACGACATGGCGGAAAAAGATTTTACGCAAGCCCTTGTCTTTGCTCCGGAAAATAAGACCTATCTTCTTTTACGGGCGGATACCCGCGCCGTTCAAAAAGAATACGAACTGGCAATGAACGATCTGCAAACCCTTCTTCGCCGTGAACCACAGTCCGCCTCCTTGCTGTTCGAGAAAGGGGCTGTTTGCTTGCAGATGAAAGATACGGTGTGCGCCATAGAGTCTTTTGAGCGTACCACCGAGTTAGACTCGCAGAACCCTGCCAACTGGTCTGCACTCGGAGTGATTAACCTGATGCAGGACAAAGAAGACGATGCACTCGTGCAACTCACACGCGCTATCAATCTCGGGTCCAAATGGGCGGGCGATTATGTCAACAGAGGCATCATCTTCTACCACAAACACAACTATCGCAGTGCCCTTGCCGACTACGACAAAGCCGTTTCGCTATCACCACGCGATGCCCAATGTTACTACAACAGGGGGGTTCTGCGTCAGGAACTCGGAGATTACAACCGTGCCTTTGAAGACCTTTCGCGGGCTATCGACTTGGAACCAGACCGCACCGAAATGCGTTATCAGCGCGGACTGGTTGAAATGCAATTGCGCCAGTGGCAACCGGCACGGCAGGATTTTGATACTCTTATTGCACGATACCCGCTTTTCCTCCCGTCTTATTACTTGGCAGCGCAGGCCGCCACTGCACAAGGAGATACCAAAGCGGCTTTCTTGTATCGGCAAAAGGCAGCCGATTTGGAGAATAACAAAGAGCAACTGCAATCACAGCGGCAACCGACCCCGAACACCGATGTTCAATTAGCCGAAGCACAGCCACAGCGCAAAGACCGCCGCAAAGAGTTCTCTTCACACACTGCGCAAAACACGGCAGAACCTGCTGAAGACGAACAGAAATACGACTCAGAGACACGGGGAAGCATACAGAAACGCTATACTGACGTGGTCAATGAGCCGAATATCACCCTATCCTACTATGCGCAAGAGCAACCGCTCCGCCGAACCAATTACTACCAACAGGCAGTGGAACGGCTCAACAATAACCAACTGCTGCCCGCACCATTGCATTTTGTAAACCATGAGACACCGCTTACCGCCGATATGGTTAACTACCACTTTGCACAAATTAGTACCCTGTCGGCACAAATAGACCAACTGGACTTGCTCAATACGCCTCGCAATACACCTGCCAATAATGCCAATGCAGTTGTTTTATTTGCGCGTGCCATCGAGTTTGCCCTCGTACAGGACTATTCATCGGCTATTGACGATTGTACCAGGGCTGCCAATATGGCGGATGATGATATGGATGCCGTTATCTATTTCTGCCGTGCCAACTGGAGGTATCGGCTTCTTGAATATCAGCGTGCTACGGGAGAACTGACTGCTGAAGCGAATATGGACTTCGATATTATGTTGCGCGACTATGATCAGGTATTGCGTCTGCAACCCGATTTCAGTTTTGCCTACTACAACAAGGCGAATATTCTCTGTACGCAGCGCAACTGGAAAGACGCTATTGATAATTATACCCGCGCTATTGAAGCGGATAACGACTTTGCCGAAGCCTATTTCAATCGCGGACTAACCTATATATATACCGACCAGCCGGAACAAGGGCTTGCCGACCTCAGTCGTGCGGGAGAACTCGGTATCTATCAAGCCTATAACCTCATTACCCGTTTCCAATGAAAAGACTGATTTTCAATATACTGTGTCTGTTATGTATTAGTACTGCAAATGCCACCCACTATGTGGGACGTGTCGTGGACGAACGCGGGCAAGGCATAGGCTATGCAACAGTCTATCCCGAGCAAGACCCCGTGGTAGGTGCCGCCACCAATGATGAAGGGTATTTTGCCATTGACACAGACCTCCCGGCAGAAAGCCTGTTGATTGTCTCTTTTATCGGTTATGAGAAGCAGACGCTGCCGCTCCGTGTCTTTGCCACAGATACAACCACTATCGTTCTCCATGAGCAGCCCATCGCTTTGGAAGAAACCGTGGTTGCCGCCAAAACCTCAAAACAGCGAAACAAACGCAAACAGATGGCTGCCCTGCTCCACTCCGTTTATGTGCAGATGGAACATGACTTCTCCGACAATCCGGTGCGATACCACCTCGTGAGTGATGTGCGTATGGACTCCGAAGGCGAAGCATGGGGGATGGAGCAGATGATTGCTTCGGCGGTCATTCTGCCGGAAGCAGCCAAAGATAATAAAGACTCCGTGCAATTTTCCGGCGAATACTGCAAACGTTTTTTCAAACCCTCCATTCGTGCTTTGGCGGACACCATCCTTGCCGGTGATGGTTTGGAGAGGATTGATAAAGATATGCGCAAAGCAGCCACGGCTGTCGATTCGGGGGTTCTGGTACATCAGGGACTTTTTGCTATTGGCAATATACGTTACGATTTCGAAAAATGGGTAGGCGATATACGCAATTGGTCGGTCAGCAATGAGAGCGAAGGCGAAACGGTCCTCACGCATAGAGAGAAACATAACTACTTCGGGATTGTCAAGTATTCGGTAACACGCCATTATATTTTGGATTCAAAAACTCTTTCAGTGCGCCGCTTTTCCGAATATGGCGAGGGGCAAATTAGTATCCCGTTTGGTATGCGGCTTGACAAAGATCAGTTACAGATACTCAACCTGTTCAATATGGACGATCAACAGATTGAGAAATTCCGCCTGCGGAAAATGAATGCCAAAGTGCGACTTAATACCATTTACCGGCAGCGCAACGGACATTTGTATATATTGGAAAAAAACCTGCATAGCGATGCTATGATTATCGGTACCAAACAAATGGAAATTCCGGTACAAGTAAGTGCCACACAACGGGTTACATCCGTTCAGACGGATAATGTGCAACCTATGTCACGCCGCCAAATGACACACCGCGTTCCACGCCAAATTGTAGAAATCTACTAAAAGATTTGCATATCTCGAAAAAATAGTGTACCTTTGCAAGCGTTTTTGAGAAACGCGGCATTAGCACATCGGTAGTGCATGAGCTTCCCAAGCTTAGGAGGAGGGTTCGACTCCCTTATGCCGCTCTGATAGTAGCCCGTAATAGGGCTATTGTTGAATATAGAGGTCTATTGACGTATTGAGACGAGTATGCCGGTTCATCGCTTGGAAAAGAGGAAGGAAACACTTGTGTTTACCCCTCACCAAGAGGAAAGTCCGGGCAGCACAGAGCAACCATAGCGGCTAACGACCGTCAGGCAGAAATGGCTGGTCACTGGTACAGAGACGAGTTCTCGTTGAAGATTTTTCCCGACGAGAGGTGAAACGACTATACTATGGGCTGCAATTCCATGTAAACCGATGTTTGAGCGTGGCTCGCGCAAATCGGAGGGTAGGAAGCGAGAGAAGCACGTAGCAATACGTTGCTCGAGATTAATGATGAACACCGATTGTTTTTCGGCACAGAACCCGGCTTATAGGCATACTTGCTCAATACGTCATAGTCCCATAAACTCCTATAGCGAAGCGGTCTGAATGGCATACTTTCGCCAAATACGCGATTTCTTGCGTTACGATGTATGGCGTCGTACCAATGCAGAACTAACCGGTCGGGGCAAACGTCTCGGTTATCAATGTTTGCGAACCGTCGTTTTGGTTGTACGTGGTTTTACATCCAAAAATCTGAATGTCCGCGCCAACAGTCTCACCTACTCTCTTGTTTTTGCCATTATTCCTATACTGGCAATGATTCTTGCCGTAGCGAAAGGGTTCGGAGTCGCAGACCTTATTCAGCAGCAACTCAATGACTCGTTTCTTGGTGAAACCAACCTTGTGCCAACTATTATGGCTATGGTGGAGCGATACCTTGATACCGCACAAGGAGGGATTTTTCTGGGTATCGGTCTGCTGATCCTGTTATGGGCGGTCTATTCGTTTTTCCGTAATGCAGAATCGGCTTTCAATGAAATTTGGAATGTGAAGCAGTCGCGTTCCGTTATCCGTCAACTCACCACGTACATCGCTATTGTGGTACTTATACCTATCTTGGTTGTTGTTACATCCGGTATGAGCATATTTGTCAACTCCACGGTGGTTGCCGCTCTCCACAATATCGCTTTTTTTGCACAAATCAAAACCGGTTTGGTGCGATTGTTTCAGTTCATTATCTGTTGGGCATTATTCACGTGGATGTATATTGCCATTCCGAATACCAAAGTACATTTTAGCAGTGCACTCATTCCCGGCATACTCATTGGGACGCTATTCCAACTGCTGCAGATGCTCTCGGTCTATATCATCGTTTTCCTTTCCCGTACCAACATTGTTTATGGTGCTTTCGCCACACTGCCAATCCTGCTCACATGGTTGCAATGGACGTGTCTGCTTATACTCATCGGAGCAGAAATATCATTTGCCATACAGAACAACGAACTATTTGAGTATCAGGACGATGTAGAACGTATGTCGCGACGCTACAAGGATTTTATCACCCTGTATCTGTTGTCTGTTATCATCCACCGCTTCGAACACGACGAGACACCGCTTACAGCCCACGAATTGGCTATGCAGAACCGCTTGCCGTTGCGTTTGGTTAATCAACTGCTATCCCGTTTGGTTGAGACACAACTTCTGCGCGAAATATATATTGAAAACAAAGAAGATAAGACTTTTCAGCCGGCATTGGATACACACCTTATTACGGTCGGAATGGTCTTCGACCGCATAGACCGGCAAGGAACAGAGGATTTCCTTCAGTCCACCCCACCCGAGATGCAAGCCTTTTGGCAGCATTTCCTACAACTGAAAAGCGAACATAATACACTCAACCGCATACAGGTGAATGAGATTTAGAACCCGCACTCTGTTTGCTGTCGGATTGCTCCAACCTATAAGCATCCTATAACAATCCTATAACAAATCAACACACTGTTTTAATATAACAAACCATGAGACATAAACTCTTATTTTTATCCCTTTTGCTTTGCGCCACGCTATGCGCAACCCCGAAAATCACTCGCGTAGAGCCGCTCTGTTGGTGGACGGATATGCACCAGCCGCTGACACTGATGTTCTACGGTGAAGATCTGCAAGATGCCACCGTCTCCATACAGGAACTGGCAGCAGGACGTGTGATGCGCGGGCAATGTCTCGGACTTGTTCCCGTCGCACAGCACAATGCCGAAAGCAAAAACTATCTCTTTGTGGATATGGACGTACGCCAAGCGGGTACATATCGCATTACCCTGCGAAAAGGCAATCGACGAACAACCTGCGACTATACTATTCACAACCGCCGTGAAGGCAGCCGCGAGCGTCAGTCGTTCACCGCTGCCGATGTCGTGTATCTCATTATGTCAGACCGCTTTGTAGACGGAGACTCTACCAATAATTCCACCCCTGACACGCGCGAGAAGGCGGACAAACAAAACGTACACGGTCGCTTCGGAGGGGATATTCAGGGAATCATCAACCAACTCGGACATATATCCTCTCTCGGTGCCACCGCTATCTGGCCTACCCCGCTGCTGCTGGACGATGAAGCAGCATGGTCATACCACGGTTACGCCTGCTCGGATTACTATCATATCGACCCGCGTTTCGGCTCCAACGAACTCTATCGCCAAATGGTGGATTCTGCACACGCACACAACATCAAAGTGCTGATGGATATGGTACCTAACCATTGCGGGGGAGCGCATTGGTGGATGAAAGACCTGCCTTACCGCAACTGGATTAACCAATTCGATGACTTTACCCGCACAAACAATGTATTCTCTGCCAACTACGACATCAATGCTTCCGAGTACGACCGCCTGCTATCCAACCGTGGCTGGTTCGACTACCCTATGCCCGATATGAACCTTGAGAACCCCGACCTGCTCCGATATTTCCAGCAGTGGGCTATCTGGTGGATTGAGTATGCCGACCTTGACGGACTGCGCGTGGATACATACCCTTACATAGAGAAAATACCTGCTTCGGAGTGGATTAAAGCCATTCGAAACGAATACCCGGACATCAATATCGTAGGCGAGTGCTGGACACGTCCTGCTTCGGCGGTGGCTTACTGGCAATCAGGTACCGACAACAAGGATGGATTTGACAGCCATCTCCCTTCGGTGATGGACTTCCCAACCAACGAGGCTATCCGTCAGGCACTTGGAGGAAACGACAACGGTTGGGGAGGCGGACTGACACGTGTCTATGACGCGCTCGCACAAGACTACCTCTATGCCGATGTGTACAACCTGCTGATCTTCCTTGACAACCACGATATGGATCGTATTGGTGACGTGGTAAAAGACAAAGACCCGCGCCGGACCAAACTGGCGTATGCCCTGCTTGCCACTATGCGCGGTATTCCGCAAGTCTTCGCCGGAGACGAATATAATATGCATTCTGCAGATATGTCTCTCGGACACTCCACCCTGCGTATGCCGCTTCCGCTGCCTGACCAACTCACAGAAGGACAACGCGATATGTTCAACTACCAGAGCCGCCTGCTCCAATGGCGTAAGTCCGAACCGGTCATTCATACAGGTCGCACTATGCATTTCCTTAGTCGGGACAACACCTACGCTTTCTTCCGCTATAATGATGAGGAAGCTGTCTTTGTCTTTGCCAATGCAAGTGAGGAACCGCGTACCATTCCTACCGATCACTATGCTGAGATACTCAGGCGGTATAATCCTGCCGGTACAGATGTATTAACCGGCAAGACGATAGACCTGTCTGACAACTTGCAAATACAACCGCTATCCGCATTGATTGTCAAACTGCACAAATAAATTGGTTTTAATAAAACATACCGTATAGTCGGGGACGCGGACGCCCGCGCCCGGTTTGCCACAAACCGTATGACGATATTACGCTTATGGAGACAACGCGTCCCGCATCGTTATCGGCTTTGCCGAACTGCAGATACGTTTCATGATGTCTTTTGGTCGGCACTCGGATGCTGTTTTTGAGGACTATTAGCCCGTTTTTTCATTGTTCCTTCACTATGTTGATGCGGTTGTCCCTCTCACAAATAGGCACCCATATTAGGAATCCATACACTCCGTATAGCGGCATCGGGTTATTAACGGGTTATTAACGAGTTATTAACGGGTTGTTATAGGTAGGTTATAGGGACATTAATAATACGATATAAAAAAACTGCCGGACAATAATGCTTGTCTGGCAGTTTCTTTTGTTTGATTATATTACATGCGTAAAAGATCTGTTTGATTAATGCGTTATGGCACGAGGATTTTCTGCACCTGCGTACCATTGAGTAGAATATACACACCCGCAGACAAATAATCTTTCTGCGGGGTTACGTCCTGCCCCATAAGCGTAAATACACGGGTAGCAGCGTCCGAAATACAAATCTCTGTACGTACATTTTCTATGGCATCCGTCTGCGATTTGCAAACAGAGGTCAGCCCCGCATTGTCAATCTCCCAATAGTTGGCAATTGTACCATTAGGTGCAGTATAGCGGAAAGCAAAGCGGAAGTTCGCTTTCAGATATTCCGCAGGAATGGTCAACGTGTTGTTGGTATAACTCTTGATTGCCCAATTAGGGATTTGTATTTGCGTCCACATAGCCTCATCAGGCGTATCGCCGTCGGTGTAACTATTTGTGTACCAAAGGGTTTGGTACTGCTCATACAAACCGTCGGAGTTGTCAAAATACAGGTTATGGCGGAAAGTAAGCGTAGCACTTTCGGCGTCCGAAAGGTCAAAAGCGGGCGAAACCAGCCAGTTGTCCATCTCGCCCGATTTCTGATAACCGTTGATTTTAACACCGTACTTGCTATCAGGCAACCACGACACAACGCCTTTTACTTTCATTTCCGTAAAATCACCCAACCCTGTTTTGAAATCCTGTGCAAAGGTGATATTGCAGTCACCGGGTTGCGGGTCTGGCGGGACGATGAAACCGACACCAAGATTGAATGCCACCAAATACGGGTCATGGTCGGAATATTTAACCGAACTGCTGCCTGTAGTATTTACATTATATACCCCGGCACCAGTGATTTGCTCCGCCATAGTAGAGTTGGCAAACACATGGTCGATGAGCGATTTGGTACCACTATAAATATGCGAATATGCCGAGGAGTTGTATTTCACGATCTGCTCTTCGTAACCCGCATTGAGGAGGTAAGACAACGGGCTTTCAGATATGGTACAATTGAGGTCGCCCATAATCAGAATGTCTGGGTCGATACTCACACGTGAGAGGGCGTTCACAAGGTCGGAAGCGTTTTTTTCACGTTTAGACTCACCTGCATCAGCGGTATTGTCTTTTGCCTTAAAATGGTTCATAGACAGTACGAAACGCTCCCCCGTACTCAGTTCCTCAAACGCTTGCAGACGCATTGTGTTGTTGTAGTACATCTGGGTAGAAGTGGTGGTATTGCTGCCGACGGGTTTGACCTTGTCTATGCGATACATATAGCCCGATTTGATGTAGGTGGCGTCGGCAGAAAGACCATCTTTGACATAAGTATAGACCTGTTTGCCGGCATCTTTATTCATAGCCACGGACAGATAGCCAAGTACGGAGTCGTTGACCTCCAACTCGTTGAACACATAGATGTCGGCATCTATGTCGCGCAAGGCATTGACCATCTTGCGCGTCTTTGTCTCCAAGGCGGACGGGGTTCGTGCGTCCGACCGGTCGGCCTCATAATTGACCACAAAATAATTGCGTGCGTTCTGCCCGCAAACGACCAGACGCCCGTTACCGACATTGGGAACAGAAGCCCGCATGTCTGCCCAAACGGCAGGAACGGCGAGCCATACCAACAGCCCGATTGCCAGGCGTTGTAAAACGTTTTTCTTCATAAATATCAGTTTTAATGCCACCACACAAATTGCCGGTGGCAGGTTTGGTTACAAGTTAGAGTACCTCTTTGAGTATCTCGCTGACGGTGGGGTGCGGGAAGACTACCTGTTGCATCTCGCTCACAGTGTAGCCCATACGGACGGCAAAAGAGGCTGCCGAAATGAACTCAGAACAGGGGTTGCCTATCAGATGCACACCGAGAATGGTCTGGTTGCGCTTGTCCACAATCATCTTGCAAAGCCCCGTTTCGCCCTCGTTCTCCGCGACAAAGCGTCCGGAGTAGGTCATCGGCAGTTTGTGGATTTCATACATACCCTGCACTTCCTCTGCCGTTTTGCCCTCCATATCTTGGTAGAATTGGCTCACCTCTTTTTCGGTCATACCCACCGAAGCAATCTCGGGATTGGTATAGACCACGCTCGGAATGGCGTTGTAGGCAATACGCTGCAGCGGTATCTGCTTGAGCATACGCCCGACAGCCACCTCCGCCTGACGGCTTGCCACGTGCGCTAGCATAATCTTGCCTGTTACATCGCCTGCGGCATAGACATTCTTGAGGTTGGTCTTCATAAAATCGTCCACTACAATACCGCCGCGGTGCAGTTCGATGTCGTTGAGGGCATCCAAGCCCTGTAAGTTGGCACGCCGCCCGACCGAGACAAGGATATGCTCCGCCTCGTATTCGCCGTTGGTGGTCAGTACCTTGGTATCCTGTATCTCTGTAACTTTGGTATCAGTAAGAATGGTAATGCCCGCCTTTTTGTATTTCTCCAGCAGGATAGCAACCACTTCTTGATCAAGGTTCGGCAGGATAGTCGGCATTGCCTCTATGACCGTAACGGGTACGCCCAACTCGTGGTAGAGCGTGGCAAACTCCATACCGATGACGCCACCGCCCACGATAATCATTGACTGCGGCAGAGTAGTAGCCGCCAATGCATCGGTGGAATCCCACACGGCAGGATTGTCTTTCAGTCCGGGAATAGGCGGAACAAAATTGGTAGAACCGGTACAGATGAGCAGGTTCTCCGCCTCGTAGGTCTCCCCGTTGCAAGCGATAACCACTTTCTCGTCAGTACGGCTGACAATAGTAGCCGCCCCGTTGACCACCCGGCAATGCCCGTTGTTGAGACGCTGCTTGATACCCGCCACCAACTTGCGCACCACTTTTGTCTTGCGCTGTGCGATTTTTGTATAGTCGAATGAGACATTCTCCGCTGTTACGCCATACTTCGCCGTATTTTGTGCATTATAGTACTGTTTGGCACTATAAAGCAGAGTCTTGGTCGGGATACAGCCCACGTTGAGGCACGTGCCACCGAGGGCGTTCTGCTCAAAGAGCACCACATCCTTACCTGCCTTCGAGGCTTTCTCCGCTGCCGTGTACCCCGCAGGGCCACCGCCGATAATTGCAAGAAAATTCATAGTATCTGATTTTGTTGTTTCCATAAAATGTCGATTATTTCTCCATTAAACGCCATTAAAGTGCCATTAAAGTTCTCCGACCATATAATTTTCTCAGTCGTGGAGTTTGTGGCGGGTATAGTAGGTGCGGACGTAGGTGAAATAGAAGAGGACGCCGAGGGCATAGAAGGCGACACCGCTCCAGAAAGCGGCACTATATCCCCAATGCTCCGCCACCATACCGCCGACAAGCATACCGACCCCCATACCCAAGTCCCATGAGGTGAGCAGTGTAGAATTGGCAGTACCGCGCTGGCTGTGGGGTGCCATATTGATGAAAATCATCTGGAAAGCAGGCCACAAGTGTCCGTTACCCAATCCGATAATAAACGGCGCGAGGTAATAGCCCACCACATTCGGTACGGCAGCAAAAAGAACAAAACCGCTGACAGACACCACGATACCGAGCGAAGCATTGCGCAGTATCTGCCCTTTGCGCAAGGAACGGCTGCCCGTAAGACGGGAGATAATCAGCCCGACGGCAAAGAGCGTAAAGAACATACCCGTTCCGCTTGTGATACTCATCGTTTCGCGCCCGTAGATAGCCACGTAGGTGGTAACCACACTATAGGCAAAAGCCAGCGTAAAAATAACAAGGAACGGAGCCCAACCTTTGAGCATCAGGAAACGGTCCAGCGAAACGGGTTGCTTGTCAATCTCAAGAACACGCTCCCGCACGTGGATTGTGCTGACCACGATGATGCCCAAGACAGAGCAGCCGAGTGCTATCCAGAAAAGCATCTCGTAACTATGGAAACGTCCGAACAGAAACATCGCAATTCCCGGACTGATGGCGGTGGCGATATTGTTGCTCAGTCCGTAGTAGCCGATACCTTCCGCACGGCGTGAAGACGGCAGTACATCGATTGCCACCGTAGAGAGCGAGACGCCCGTGGCACCGAATGGCGCACCATGCAGCATACGGAACATAGCAAAAGCCGTCAGACTGCTCGCTATCAGGTATCCGCCGAAGAATGCAGCCGTAAGGAAATAGAAGATGAGCAGCATCATCTTGCGGGGAAAACTATCCACAAAGAAGCCGCTGAACGGACGAATGAGCAATGCCGCCAGTGCATAGCCGGACAGCACCATACCGATGACCTGCTTGTCCGCGCCATAGGTGTCGGTCAGATAAAGCGGCAGCAGCGGCGTAAGCAACATAAATGCAAAATACATCAAGAAATTGCCTGTCCACACCTTGATGTAGTTGCTATTCCATAATTTTTCTTTAGGTTCTGTAGTATCCATGATTGGTATCACCATTCTAATAGTTTGGGTGGCATATCCTCACTGTATCCTCTCGGGAATAACCCGTTAATAACC
>DGIN01000040.1:15655-43208 GCA_002387325.1 Bacteroidales bacterium UBA4621
ACCCGTTAATAACCCGTTAATAACCCGATGCGGTTATACGGACGGAATACATTGCTCTTTTCCGTTGACAGTCTGCAGTGCAATCCTTACGGCTTGTTTCACCAGTTCCACACAGGGACGTTTGCGGTAGTATTCGGGTGTGCGCCCTTCGGGCATCGGGTCTTGCGGACGTGGTGCAATACCGAGCAGTTCTGCACAGACGAGACTGCCGTTTTGTTTTTTGAACTGCTCGGCTAACTTTTGCACGAGGGCATAGTTTTGCCTCTTTCCCTCTTTGTCGCCGGGTGTAGCACTGCCATTGCAGAGTCCCGCAAGGAGGAACATCCCGCAGACAGCACCGCAGGTCATACGCATACGCCCCATACCGCCGCCGAAAGAGGCGGAAAGGCGTAAAGCAAGCGATTCGTCGGCAATGCCGTATAAGTCTGCACAGGCAGCAAAAACCGATTGCGAGCAGTTGAACCCCTGCTCAAACAATGCTTGCGCCCGCGCTACTCTCACCTCTATATCTGCATCAGAAATTGTCATTGTACACTATTTTAAGTGTGCAAAGGTACATCAAAAATCCGAAACTTGCAACCATAAACAGCCGTGAGCACCTTAATCTGCCCTTGTTTTTCCTTTTTGCCATATAATAAAAACAAAAAGAAACGCTTTTTTTATGATGTCTGCCGGAATTTGGCATTGAAAGAGTGTAATTTTGCAGCGTAATCGGAAAGAGTAACATTCAATCATTCATTTTTATGAAAAAGAAAAGTATCAAATCGATGAGTATGCTGGAACTTATCCAAGCAGCGGGTGAAGAGTTAAAGGGTTGCGAGATGAAAGAGGAAAAAATGAAAGCCGTACTCCCCACCCTGCGGCAATTAGCCAAACAATTAGATATTACCAACGATGAAGCAATGCTTGTCGTCGGGCTGTTCAATCAAGGATGTTTCTACAACATAGATATGGGCGATCTATGCAAATACTACAACTGTCAGCCGATACAACTGCTGCACTATACCAAACTGCTCAGATCGTTGGCAAACAAAGAGTTCTTGTGTCCGAAAAGGAGTAATTCGTATGACATTGCCGATAGTCTGATTGAAGCTGTGGAGCAGAACAAGAAACCCGAAAAGCGCAATTATACCAACTTGTATGCGGCACAATGGTTCGAAATGCTGAGCCAAACACTGTACGATAAAAATGAAGATAACATCACGTATGAACGAATGATACACATTCTGGAAGAACTGTTGGAGGGCAATCACCACCTGCAGGTCGTACAACAATTACACAAAATCGGCACAGATATAGAAGGGTTGCTACTGCTATTGGTCAGTATGGATTTATTTGTACAGAATGCGGATGATATGATTGGCGGGCATGACATAGAGGATTTTTACGAGAGCGGGCGAGATGCGAGACGTGTGGCAATGAGCGTACAGCGGGGAAGCCACGAGTTTATACAGGAGGGCTGGATTGAGCCTATCAACGATGACGGACGTGCCAATCCTAACTATTGGAAACTGACAGACAAAGCCAAAAACGAATTGCTCGGCGAACTGAACCTTCCGCAACCGGCACCTATTAACACCGGACTATTGGAAAGCGGGAAGATTGCGCATAAACCGCTGTATTTCTGCACAGATGTACGAAAACAGGTGGACAATCTGCAGGCAGTGTTGCAGGAAGAGCGTTTCCGCAAGGTGCAGGAGCGATTGGAGAAAAACGGTATGCGCAAAGGCTTTGCGTGTATATTCTATGGCACTCCCGGTACAGGCAAGACCGAGACCGTACTGCAATTAGCCCGCGAGACAGGACGGGCGATTATGCAAGTGGACATTCCCTCTTTGCGCAGCAAATGGGTAGGCGACACAGAGAAAAACATCAAAGCCGTGTTTGACCGCTACCGCGAACATTGCAAGAAACTACCCGTTGCACCCATTCTGCTGTTCAATGAAGCAGATGCGGTACTGAACAAGCGCAACGAAGGCGCAACCGGCAGTGTGGACAAGATGGAGAATGCGATGCAGAACATCATTTTGCAAGAGATGGAGACATTGGACGGCATTATGATTGCCACGACCAATCTGACCAACAACTTGGACGCGGCATTTGAACGGCGTTTTCTCTACAAAATAGAGTTCCCGAAACCGACACCCCGGGAGAGCCGTCATATCTGGCAGGCTATGCTCCCTACCCTAACCGACAGCGAGGCGCTGATGCTGGCAGAGAAATACGCTTTTTCGGGCGGACAGATAGAGAACATCGCACGCAAACAGTTGGTAAACAACATACTGAACGACCAAGACGGCACGGACATAGTTGCCATTCGCGAGGCTTGCGACCACGAACTGCTTTACCGCAAACAGATACAAAAAATAGGTTTCTGCTGATAGTTACCGTATGTCAAATAAAAGTCGTGTGCCACCACGCGGATACTCACTTCGTAGAGCAGGTATAGCGGCACTTTGTGCTTAGACAACCCAAAATGAGTTAGGCAGATGTACGTTGTCCAATGTTTTCGCCGCCGCAAATAGTGGGGCAATGTCTTCGGGCGTGTAGCCCGCGATGCCGCAGCCGATGGGTGTTACCAGGAATATGAGTTCGGGATGCTCTTGGGCAAAGGCAATGAACCTATCCACCGCCGCACGCATATTCTCCATACCCTCCATAGTGGGAATGGCATAACTCTGCCCTTGCAAGCCCTCGCCTTGCCCCATAATGGCTCCGAACCGCTTGACGGCAAAGGCTGCTGCACCGCCATAGTGCTTACCCCGCACATTACTGCCAAAGACAAAGACTTCGTTTGGGCGCAAGTCCGATATATAATCGGGAGTAATGCGGGATAGATTGGGTTGCGTTCCCTGCCAATAGGCAATAGTCGTGTTGCTTACCGGGTGGTCGGGTGTAGCACGCAGAATGGTCATCATTTGTGCGAACAGGTTGGCGGAGCATTGCGGGTGTCCCGTCTCGCGCAGCGATTGCAGCATACGGGTCATACGCAGGAAATTATGATAAGGCAACCCGTAAAATGGTCTGTCGCCACGATATGTATGGATATTGATATTCCCTTCGCCGTTGCAGTCAAAATCCATATACCGCAGATAGCGGCGGCACGATTTGCAATAGTTCTGCAACGCACATGGGTTGCTATGCAGCATAGCCGCAAAATGTGCATCAATAATAGGTGCTCTCCAATTGACGCTACTCGGCTGTGATGTTGGGAATATCCACTGAATGAAATCGTGGTACTTCTCTATCTCCTCATCCGTAAAATCCACAACAGTCTCGTGCCGGTGTGGAATACAAGCGTCTTCCTCATTCAAAAAGAAACGCAGCAAAAGCGAGTTATCCACTTGATTCTGAAATGATTGTTCCGTATCCCGTGCCGAAACAATCATCCCGACCATATTCTCTATTTGCCGTTCCCGCCGCCTGCCCAACAAGGCGGATAGCCGTCTGAATATATTCGTCATACCTATCGGTTTGTCCTCACTCTTGTGAAAGTAAATATGGTGCAAAGATAAATAAAAAACTACATTCCTGCAAAAGCGAAATGTAGTTTTTTCCCAAACCGACTGATTTGTAGCAGAAGAACCAATACCTATTCCTGCATTCGCGCTTTCGTGTGCGCCACCACGTGGATACTCACCTCATACAGCAGGTACAGCGGCACTGTAACCAGCAGCAGCGTGAACACATCTGCCGTAGGCGTAATCACCGCCGCCAGGATACACAGCACCACAAACGCATGCTTCCTGTATTGCCGCAACAGCGGAGCATCTATCAGCCCGAGTTTGGCAAGGAAATACGCCACTATCGGTATCTCGAACAGTATCCCCATCAGCAGCGACAGCACCAGCAGCGTGGACATATACGACTTCAGCGCAATCTGGTTCACCACCGCCTCCTGCACCTGATACGTACTCAGGAAGCGGAACGCAAACGGAAATATCACAAAATAGTTAAGCAGCACCCCCAGCGCAAACAACACCACGCCGAACCCTATCAGCAGCACCGAATACCGCCGCTCCTGCCTGTACAATGCGGGCGCAACGAACCCGTACAATTGGACTATCAGGTACGGACACGCCGCCACGCACCCGAACACCAATGCTGTCTCCAGATGCACCATAAACTGCGATGCCAACTCGGTATTGATAAACTGCGTCCGGAAGTCCCCCAAGCAAAGCGACTGCCAGCCCGTCAGTTCCGCCAGCCGGCACAACCCGCGGTACAGCGCAAAGTCCGACCGCGAGGGCGCAAACAGTACATCAAACAGCGTGTCCTTGAAGCAGAACGCACCCACGGCGCACACCGCCCACACAATCAGGCAACGGACAATCACCTTTCGTAGCACGTCCACATGCTCCCAAAAGGTCATCTTCCCGTCATTGCTCGGGCTGCTCATCGCCTTTGTCTTTGGGCTGTTCCGCCTTGTGCGGTTCGTTGTCAAGCGGCTTCTTTATCTCCTCTCCCACATCGCTCATACCCTCTTTGAACGACCGCACGCCTTTGCCGAGACCGCGCATCAGTTCGGGTATCTTCTTGCCGCCGAACAGCAGCAACACAATCAGCACGATGAAGATAATCTCCGGTGCTCCAATCATAAGTAATGTCATAATCAGTTGAATTTTAGACCTCCCCAACCCCTCCACAGGAGGGGCTTAAAAGGCTCAAGTTAATTTATTCGGGGCTGTTAAGGAATATCTCGCACGTGTCGAAATTGATTTCCCAGTTGCCACCCTCGCAGGACTCCCAATGGTATTTCTGTGCCATCGTGTCCCACCAATGCTGGAATTTTGTACCTGTCTCGCCCATATCGCGGACGAGTTTCTCGTACAGTTCGCCGTTGTCGGCAGTCAGTATCTTTGCCAACTCGTTGAGTCCGTTCCTGCGCTCAAACAGCGTCTGAATCTCATTCTTTTCTTCAGGTGTTACCTGACCTACTAATTTCTTCATTGTTTTTGTTTTTATTCTTGTTTTTAATCCCTAACCCCTAAATCTCTAATCCCTCTCTCCCCTCCTTTGAAGGAGGGGCTGGGGGAGGTCTCATTCCTCCCGCACATCAAACGGGTCGAGGTAATCTATCTCCGGTATCTCGTTGCCGGTGTGCAAGCCCTGTGCTGCCAGCGTCTGTTGCAACTCGCGGCTCGCATTGCGCTCCAAGTGGGCAAGCACACACTGCTGGTGCGAGGGCGTGTTGGCGTCCATTGTCAGGCGGTCGTTGAGCCATATACAGCGGTGGCAGTGATAGGCATCGCACTTGCGGCAGAGGGGCGCATGGTCGAGTTGCAGGAGTTGCCGGTTGGGTATGTCGAGTCCGCTGTCCAAGTCGCCCACCGACCGCGAAGCGTCTTTCGTCGTATGGTTCATACGGTTCGACACGCCCGTCTGCTCATCGTAGTAGAACGCCGGACAGAGATAGAACTTCCCGTTGGGTGCCACCGTGATATTGCCGATACCCGCCTCGCAGTTGTGCATCTCGGTCAGCACAAGGCGGTCTGTCAACAGGTTGATAGACACGCCGGCACCGGCTCCCCCTGCCCCCTCAAAGAGGGGGTGTTCCGTATCGGATGCTTGCTTGGTAAGCAGATTCGCCACCACCTTGGTCAGCGTCTCCAATGCCTTTCGGTAGTCCTCTGTCTGCTCGTCGCGGAAAGCCGCTATATCCGTCAGGCAGATATTCAGCCGCTCCACCTGCGGCAGCAGGGCGGCAATGTCATACTGCCGTGCGATGAACTCGCCCGTCGTCAGACGCAGCACCACATTCTTCCCCGCCACAGTGGCAGGCACATCGTTATACACCCGCACATCACGCCCTATCTTCACATGGTCGATACTCTCTATCAGCGCATTATATGCCTCGGGCAGGTCGTAGTCGGGATAGACGTATTGTATCATCAGGTTTTGCTTCATGCCGAAGCGTATCGCTTTGCGCAGGGTCTCTATCGGCATCAGTCGCCGCTCCGTGAGCGGGTTGTCGGCGTGGCAGTACGCCACGCTCGTGTCGTCCAAAAGGATAACCAAGTATTGTAAGTACGGTTTCATGGCTTAGCAAATTTTATCGTTGTTGTGTTTGGCGGCTTGTTGTGCCTCAAACTCCTCGCGCTTGCCTTCGAGTTCCAACTTGCGGTAGAGTTTGTTCCAGTAATAGTTGTTCGCACGCACACGCGCTTTGTGCATCAGGCATATCGCCGTGGCACGCTCATAGACGGTGTGCGTCTTGGCGGCATCGTAGTTCTCGCCTTGGCACCATGCGCAACCCTCTGCCACCTCGCAGTCCACACATTCGGGCTTCGACTGCGTACAGCGGTCAAGCGTCAGGAACGGGCGCAACTTGTTGTTGTCTATGCCGTCACGGATGTTGCCTATTATCCACGCCTCTTTGTCGCGCAGCGAGTACTGCGCGAAGCGGGTGCACGGGTAGAAATTGCCCGCCGCATCGATTGCCAGCATCTTGCCCGCACCGCACCAGTTCTGGTTCTGCAGCGTGCAATCAAGCGGTTTGCCCATATTCTCCGAGAAGAACGAGCAGGCATACTGCTCATACAGTCTGCGGTCGATAATCTCGTTCGCCAGGTCGGTCAGTTGCTCCTCAAATAGTGCATCGTCTCCCTCGTGCCATACGTCCTCGAACACGCAGTTGATGTTCACCTGATGGATACCCAAATCATACAGGTGCAGCACGCTCTCTTTGATGTACGGAATGTCCGCCGACGAGATGGTTACTTTCGTGCCGTCGCCGGGGAACTGGCTCTGCCATAGCGGGATATTGCGCACTACGTCGTCGTATGACCCGCGCTCCGAGTTCTTATATACGCGGTTCAGGTCGTGCTTGCGGCGTGTGCCGTCAATGGTGATACCGATACTTAGGTGCTGTTTGTTCTTTTCGATGAACCGCTGCACCTTTTCGCTGTCGTAGTTGAGTCCGTTGGTCGAGAACGAGAAGCGGTACGAGTTGAACCAGTGATGGTTGCGGCGGTACATCTCGGCTTTGATATAGTCGCATATTTGGTCGATAAGGTCTATCTCGAGGAACGGTTCCCCGCCGATAAAGTCCCATATCACGCTCTCGTAGGCAAAGTTCGGGTCGGTCTCCCTGTCCAGTACATAGTCAACCGCCGCTTGGGCAGTACTCCACGGCATCCGCTCTTTCTCGTTCTTCCCCACCAGATAGCAGTACTTGCACGCCAACTGGCAATCCTTGGTAACAATAAAGGTAATGTTCTTCGACATCCCTGACTGCCACGTAGTTGAATTTGATTTAATCATTGTTTTCAAGATAGTTATAGTAGTTATTTGCTATCATATATGTACAAGTGGAACAATTACACCTACAGGTATTGTGGCATACATTACGACAACTGCTCTGGCATATATATTTGCATGATGTATAGCACGTCAGATTACAACTTGCCATACATTGTCCAACGCATTTTCCCTCGCACTTACCCTTACAAGTATCTGTGCAAGTCCACGAACAATTATTGTTACAGGAGGTGTAGTGTGGCATTGTATTATAATTATATCGTCAATAAGTCTTTCACCATATCGATATACTCTTTGGGACATTCACTATCCACCTTATTAAGGATAGCCATCTTATCTTCCTCTGGAATATCTGCTGGCATAATATCTTCTTTGAGATTGAATTTCTTTACGCTCAAATCGTATTTATGTACGATTGTTCTATCATTATAGAATATATAATCATTATCCCATTGACCTTGTTTCATAGGTAATGAGCATCTCCATATTTCTTGTCGCATACTTTTTTATTATTGAGGCAATAGAGGAACACGACTATACCTATCGTTTTTATCCATCGCCTATTGTACATAAATTGCCCACCCACGCTAACCCTATTACTCATCAAAGTAACATCAATGCAAGTGCTACTATACTCGCAATACTGCCAAGTATTGTTAGCACATCTGTTAGATTGACTTTCATCTTAAAGTCAACCTAAATTTTAAACTTGAAGTTAATCTTCATAGTGTACAAAATTAGTAGTTAAACAATAATATCTGTAAGTATGAAATGTCTGCGAATACAGACAATTCTTAATATTGTGGTTTTCCGGAATGACCACTTCCCTCTCCGTTATATTGATATGAGGGACCACCATAGCATGTCGTAGAACAAGTTCCCTTACATCCCCATTGACATTGAGTAGAACAATCATTTTTGCAGTACTGCTCACATCCACCAGTGCATCCTTTTGAACAACTACCAGAACAAGAATAATCGCAACTTGTCGGAGTCGCCCCCAAGTTTTGAACAGGTAACGATGAGAGGACTACTGCGCCGACAACAGGCAGCGCGGCTTTGGCTGCCTTCTTGAAGAACTCACGACGCGATTGGAGTTCTTCGCTTGAATTTTTGTTAGACATAAAACTTAAGTTTTTAGTGAGTCTTGGGCTCCGCAAGGCTCGGGTATATATACAAAAAAAGCGTGGAACCTTGTTCTACGCTCATCCTATATTACGAGGTTCTTGCAAAACCTATCCACCTAAGAAGAACGACTTAGCCCACGCCGAATATGTATATACACCAATACACCACGGCACACTATCAGCCAAAGCCAATAGTAGCACCATTGATGCACGGCGGAATACACATCCCGTAAGCATTCGCCACATTCTTGTCTTGGGGTGGAAAAAATTGCAAGATTTCGTAATACCAAAACAAGCGTTAACAAACGCCTTTTTACAATTATGTCTTTGTAGGCATTTCACCCACCCGTCCCCCGTCGGGCTACCACGGGAGCGACACTTCCTCCCACCCAACGGCGTGGCTGCTGTTTATCTGTTTATAGTCCCATAAACAAAAGGACTTATATTGCTTTGACCTTTGAGACGAAGAAAATAATCATTGCTCCGTCAAAGTTTTCATTTTTTTGGATAAAATCTTTTGTCTTTGTTACAAATGGAATAATTTGCTCCTCTGTTGTTTCTATGTAGCAATTGTAGTCACCAGACTCGCGTAAGTTTTCTAACTGAGAGAATAGAATGCCATCTTCTTTTGAAACTATGCCTGTTTTAACATAGTCTCGGTTGAACATCAATATGGCACCTTTATGCGATTTGACAGGAATTTCATTTTTGATAAAAACCGCACTGACAGCATGGAAGGCAGCATAATACAACCGATTAGCCAACGTGTTCCATAACTGCGCATTTACATAAATGGGAACCTCATTCATTATCCGAGTAGCCCGTTCTATTTCGAGAGTAACCATAACTTCCCGTTCTTCTGCACTTAAACTCATACTAATACGATTTTATCTTGTTCTACATTCTTGGCGAAGGGCATAAAGTACATAGATGCCCATTCTTTGCGCGTATAGATTATGGGGCTAACGTACTCATTATTGTCAAATCCTATCTCTGCGAAAGGATAGGCGTAGCGACTGAAGTCCTCAAACTCACGCTTCTCCTTGTTGAGCAGTATGAGCAAGTCCCAATCAGAGTCCTCTGTAGCCTCACCCCGCGCCTGAGAACCGTACAGCCACAATGAAGCATCCTTGGGAAGCACAGTCTTCCCGAGGGCTCTTAATTGTTCTATGAAAGGTTGTGCCGACATGTCGTTAGGAATAGAAGATAGTGATACCATTTTTCTCTACTTGGTTTAGAAAGTACGTACTAAGATTGCTGTGTTTGCGAATTAAATCTACATTGCAACCCAACAATTTTTCCAAAAACAATTGTGCCCCACAAACCTCTTTCATTGTAGCAGGCATTTCGACAAAAATATCCACATCGCTGTCTTCCTGCTGCTCACCGCGTGCCACAGAGCCAAAAAGACGCATATACGATATGCCGAACCGCATTTGCAGTTCAGTAGCGTGTGCCCGAAGCAAATCAATATATTCCTGCGTACTTTTCATAGCACCTGTTCCGTATCTTGTTTTCGGTCGCAAAGATACAACGATTTTTTCGGATATGCAAAAGAAAGTTGTATAAAGCGTGAAAAATGGAGAGAACGCACAAAACGGGTGTCCTTGGTGTCTAAAAGACACCGCATCGTCTGCAGAAGTTGTAACACGGTGGCTCCTTTCTTTTCTGTTTCTATCTACGTTGGGTGGGACAAAGGTACAACTTATTTCTGACACACACAAGAAATTGCTTGACAGACGACGCAGTTTTATTGTTTTTCTGCTTGTTGCATGCAGCAGTTTTGACAAAACAAGGTGCTATACACCATCTATTTATATTTTCCACAAATTGCAGCGTTTACCCTGACCGTAGGTATATGCTATCTCCCCCGTCTGCCTGCCGCTGTCTCTCACCTACCGCAACGCCCTATTTCATATCCGTATCAGCCCCTTTCAGCAAATCGAACTTGCTCTGCACCTCCTGTTTGCGGTACTTGTTGAGTATCTCTGTGAAGCGCGGCAGTTCGCGGATAGCGTCGAGGTCAGTATCTGCAGCGATGTGCTGAAAATCTCGGTAGCCCAATGACAACGCCTTGTCGAAAGCATTCAGTGCCTGCTCTGTGCGTCCCATCAGTGCGTAAAGACACGCCGCATCGTAATAGTTGCCTTGGGTTGGTTCTGCCATCAGAATACTGTCCATCCACGCCAACGCTTCTGTATCCTGTCCGAGGAAATGAAGCGCATACTGACGCACGGAAGAACCATCGATAGTGGTATCCATAGCCAACACCTGCTCAAAATCCACCTTTGCCTTTGCCGTATCGCCCTGTATCAGTTCCAAACGACCGCGCCACAGATAAGCACTTTCCGCAGGATTCAACTCAATACAACGGGATATATCCGACAAAGCATCATCATACCTCTTTTGCTCCCATTGAACTATAGTACGCAAGTAATAACCGTTGGCAGCATAGGACGGGTGATTCTGTATGACATACGAAAAATCATTGAGCGCATTGGTATAGTCGCCAATCCCTGTATAGCAACACCCGCGATTGAGGTATGCATACGCATAATCCGCATTTATATTGAGCAGTGCCGTGAGGTCGGCAATCGCCTTGCGGTACTGATAGAGATTTTCGTAGCACTCCGCACGATTAGCAAGCACAAACAGGGCGGCAGTACCCTCTATCCGCTCCATCATATCCAATTCTTTGATAGCATCGGCGTAATACCCTTTCGCCATATAGATACGAACACGGACACCCATATAGAACAACTGCGGATAATCTGTCAGGTTGCTTATCTGCGCGGAAACAGCATTGAGCAGGTACGGATACTCGGTATCGGCAGCGGCAATCAGTATATCCGTGTCGCCAAATCGTCCTGTCTCGTTGTAACCGAGGTTGAGGTAGCGGATGTATTGGTCTATAAACTTGGTCATCTCGCCACTCTGCATTGCCAGCACGGCAGACAGACGCCATGCCTCTGCGTTGTATGGATAGAGCATTGTGATAGAAGTGAGCAGGGCACGTGCTTCATCGTATTTACTCAATTGCAGAGTGCAACGCGCTATCTCCACGAGGTACGAGTCGTTGGTTGGTGCCAGTTTGCTTGCCGTCTTGTAGTCCGCAAGGGCTGCCGCATAGTTCTCCATTTGGTAGTACAACTCGCCCCGTGCAGCATACGCATCAGCATTCTTCTTGTCTTTCTTGATGGCGGTAGTGTAGTCGTCCAACGCTTTCTGCAACTCACCCGCATACATATACGTGGCACCGCGCAGTTCATATACTTCGCTGACGGATATACCGGATGTTTTGACGTATTTCAAAACCATATCTATATCCTGCAATGCCATACCGTATTGCTCCTGCATAATGTTGGCAATGGCACGATAGCGGTACAGCACACCGTTCTTGGGGTATTGCTGTAACTCGATGGTACATAGTTGCACCGCTTCCGCATATTGTGCACTATCCATCAACTGCCTGATTTGCGCAGTCTGCTGCGCCACGAGCGACATCACTGACATGCAGAGTGCCGCCAAAAGAACTGTTAATCGGTTCATATCTTTACATTTATCTTGTTTCGTTAAATCTATATCTTCTTTCTGGCTCCTATGTGATATTGTCAGACAAAATGGCTGTAATGGGCTTATCATAAATGAGAAGCACCTTTTTGCTCAAATACTTGCCTCTTCCATTTTTTTGTAGTACCTTTGCACCACTTTCTGTGGTACACTACTTTGTGGACCACAAGAGTGTGAACCAATAGTAATCAGGTATGTTACAAGGAATTAATCGCTCATTTATCTATGGTGTTTCGGTGTCCGGCGACAACTTTACGGACAGAATCAAAGAAACGCGCCGTCTGAAAATGGACTTTGAGAACGGTCTCAATGTGGTGCTCATCTCTCCTCGACGGATGGGGAAAACCTCCCTCGTGAAGAAAGTGCAACAGGTTGTGGACCCATCGATAGTTCACACCGTGTATATGGACATCTACGACTGCAAATCAGAGTATGATTTCTACAACAAATTCGCGGAGTCTATACTCAAGCAGACCTCCGGCAAAATGGAAATCTTCTTGGAAAAGACCAAGAATTTCCTGACTCGCTTGACTCCGAAAATTTCCTTTAGTCCCGCCCCTACTGCCGAGTATTCGGTTTCGCTGGGTATCACCCCAAAGGAATATGCTCCGGAGGAGATACTTCAGTTGCCCGAACTTATTGCACAACAGATAGGGAAGCATATCGTGGTGTGCATAGACGAGTTTCAGCAAGTGGCGGAATGGTCCGATACATTACAGGTACAGAAACGTATGCGCGGTGTATGGCAGCATCAGAAGCATGTGTCTTACTGTCTGTTCGGCAGCCGTCAGCACATGATGAACAAACTCTTCCAAAGCAAGGCGATGCCGTTCTATCAGTTTGGCGAACCCAATTACCTACAGCCTATCCCTACGGAAGACTGGATTCCGTTCATCCGTCAGAAGTTCACCGACAAGGGACTGACCATATCCGAGGAGCATATCCGTGCCATTTGCAATATGGTCCAAAATCAATCGTCTTACGTCCAGCAATTGGCATGGAACGTGATGATTAACACCGACATCGAAGTTACGGAACAGACCATACAGGCAGGTATCAATGACTTGCTCATCCAATGTACGCCGCTCTTTATGGAGCAAACAGGAGGGCTGTCAAGTTACCAAATGAACTTCCTGAAAGCCATTGCAGCAGGACAACACAATCAATTTACATCGGTATCGGTACTTCAGGAATACCAATTGGGGAGCAAGTCCAATGTGGAGCGTATTCAGAATGTCCTGCGAGAGAAAGACTATATAGTATCCACTCCGGATGGTCTTTTCCTCTCCGACCCTATTATGGAACTATGGCTGAAATCCAAACTCTGAATTCTGCACACCGTAAGTCCGATAAAGTCCCCCAGCACTTTGTCTGACAATATGTCAAAGAACACTTTATTTCTCCACACGCACCCTATCCATTTAGGCTGCGTGTGTTTCTTTCTTATACTCCATCACCCCTATGCATCATCATTAAAGCATTTGTTATAGATTCTCAACTACATTCTAAAGATTTACTTGTTCGTCAGTAAATCCGGATACTTTGTAATCGGATGTTATATAGTAAGTTTTATGAAGAATAGCCTTTCGGGAAATACCTTGTGTATTAATCCAATCCACCAATACATCACATTTGACCGTTAATGGAAATGAAGTATTTAAGTATGAGAAATTATAAGGGTCCGAGATTTCGTATTGGGGAAATTTCTCCACGTAGGCTTTTATTTTTTCGCCTATATCATAATTATATCTGTTGACTCCCACCCTAACATACGGATTTATCTCGTATGTATAATAGTCGCTCAACAAACTATAATTGCCTCCTCTACTCGAGCAACGGGATATATTTGTAAGTAGAGTCCGTACTCTATTTTTATCTATGGCTTCAGGCTCATATGCTTCTTCTACTACTGCTACAACTTCTTCTACGGCAGAAGTAGATTGTATTTGTGGTGCATTATTATAGGTTTGCGCATTATTGTTAACACATATACTGATACCTACTGCTAATACGACTAATAATAGGAAGCATACGATAGTCCACACAATTTTCTTTTTCTTATTTGTTGTTCCTACATTGTTTTGTGTAGAATTGTTTTTTATTGTCCCTTTTCCTGTTGGTGAGATAACGGTTTGTTGGGTAAAACGAGACGTAGTTTTTGCCACGGTGGGACGATTACGCTCCTGTGCTGTAGTTGAGAAATCTCCTTTCTCCAAAGCCGCAGCCGTAGGTCTGTCCCACGGATCGAGGGATAACATTCGCTCTACTATTTGTTTTAGTTCGTTTGAATAGTTACCCTGTATATTAGGAATTTCTGCCCCTGATTTCTGAATAAGTCCTCCGTGCTCGCCAAATGGTGTATCGCCGGTCATCAGTTCATAGCACATTGCGCCCAACGACCATATATCGCTGGCTTTGATAGGTGCAGGTTCTTTGCCGAAACGCTCCGGTCCCATATACGCAATTGTACCACCCGAATTAGCAAAAGAGGCTGCTACACTCTTGCGCAACGTGCTGCGAGCGCGGGTTGAAATACCGAAATCAGTAATGACATAATTGCCCGCACTATCTATCAATATATTGTCGGGTTTGATGTCTTGGTGGATAATATCACGCTCATGCAGATACGCCAATCCTGCAGCCACATCGTGAATAACTTTACGAACTTCCTGTTCTGACATCTTGCCAATCCGCCGAACCAAAGACCCCTGCGGGCAATAAGACATAGTCAGATAAGGCATACCTTGCCACGAATCCATATGCTGCGGCTTGAGCAGATTGGGGTGATTGAGGTTATAAACACGGCGTATCTCACCGGCAAAGGCTTCTATGCCGTCACTGTCTAAACCACCATTGGGCGCATAGATTTTGAGAGCGAGGTCCAGACCGGTGTACTTGTCCTGTGCAAGCCATACCTCGCTAAACCCACCACGCCCTATCAATCGAACAAGGGTGTAGTGGTTATGAAATAATGTATTGGGTTGAAGTTGCATATTCTTATTAATTTGGCAAAATGTCTAAGGCTTCTTGTAATTCTTCAAAATAAGCATATTACCAATGCGAGGAACATTGGATGGATAAGCCAACCATATATGCGCCATCGTAACGGAAAAAGAAATCTGAAGAAGCATGATCTCCTCCCCAATTCCAATGCAATCCCCCTTCGGCTCTAAACCATAAGTTTGTTTCTATCAATCCAACAGAAGGTCCTGCTCCAAAATAGATAGCCTTATCAGCAGAAACTGGAACATAAAAATCAATAATTGGTTGGTAAGAGAAATTATAGTCTCCATTTATGAAATTATAATCTATTGCGGCTATATCAATCGGACGAATTTCTACAGGTCCAAAACGGCAACGCAATGTAGAACCGAGTATGCTCATACCACTTCCTATTCCGGCAGATATTCCAATCCATGTAACATTAATCGAGCCACTATAATGGATATATCTCTGATAGGCAGATGTGCGAGTATAATATGTCGAAGAATTATTGCTATAATTGGAGCGACTACTGCTTGAGCTATAGAAAGATGATGAACTTTGAGAGGTCGTAGCACGTCCGGACTGCTGCAAATGTACTTTGATAACTTTGCTTCCGTCCACCAACCGTACATTAAAAAAATCTCCACGAGTCCCGGTACCCGTATTCGCATAAATGGTAACTTTAAGCGTGTTCCCATTCCGCGTGACAGAATACATATTCCCTGTAGGATATTGAATTTCCCAATTTGTATTACAATTGACAGTTATGTATTCGGTAGTAGCACTTGCAGAACAAGAAATACTCGTTTTGCTAACCGACAATGCAGAAGCAATATTTGCAGCCGACTGAGATATGGTTATCCGCACAGACTTACTACCATCTGCAGTTACAACATCAAAATAGTCCGAACGAGATAAGGAACTTGAATTTGCATAGTAGTTAATGGTTATTTCATTTCCATTCTTATAAACCGAGAACATATTTGAGTTGGTATTTCGCAGTTCCCAATTACGATTGCTTGTAACCGACAACGTAGTAGAACCAGACGAGGCGCCCACTGATATGTTGGATCTGCTGACAGACAACTTGGGTGTCAGCATTTCTTCGCATTGTCTTGACATAGCGACAGCATTCCCATAGTTGTTCCCACATTCTGACACTACATAGTCATATAACCTTTTTGCTTTTTGATACTCTCCTGCATTGTATGCGGACTTCGCCTCTTGAAGCGCACCCGTACAATCTTCATCAGCATAGACAAAAAATGAACAAGTGCATATTAAGCAACCTAATAGAATTAGTCGTTTCATATTAAATCTTATTATAAATTTCATTTAGTCTATCACGTTTTTCCTTATTTCTCCGCTCGGTATCAGTTCCCGAAGGGGCTTTCTGGTATTTACGATTGGCAGTATTGTATAAGGATTGCGTTTTGTCTTTGAGTAATTGTTGTTTTTTATAATAGACACATGAGCCGGAATACTTGCTATTATCTTCGAGGTTCTCAATGTCTCGCAAACTCTGTAGCGCATTTTCTAAAGCCGTGATATTATCTAAGTCGGCAGCGTCAAGTTGCTGTTCAAAACGTGTTACGGCTGCAGAATGGGCAGATTCTAAACGCTCTTGCTCTTGCCGGTTTTCATATTCAATCATAATACTTATACCAACTATCAGTGCAAACGAAAGGAAAGTGCCCAATAATAGCAATAATAGCCATTTCCACCAAGAATTATTGCTCTTGGGTAAGGAAATTTGAGAGATTTGGAGTGTTGCAAGCACCAATTTGCCAGTCTTGTCGTGTGCGCGAACTTCCAATGAGCATTTACGCGTTTCACCCGTTTTATTCTTGTCAAAACGCAAAATAAGACTATTGCTATTATTGCTTACACAATGTATCCATTCGTCATAATGACCAGTTCTCCAATTTGTATCATCCGATTTGATATTTATGATCTGCACACCACCTTCCGCTGGCACATGGATTGTCGTTGGCGAGAGGGATAAGGGTACGTTTTCCTCTTCCGCAGGTGTATGTCCCAATCGCTGCGTGGTTTGACCGATACCAGTGGCAGAGTCTAATCGTTGCGTACTGCGGTCGCTATCCACAGGACTTACCGATGGTGTTTCTACCGGTTCGGTCTCTTCGAGCAACGAATAATCCACCTCGATAGCGTCGGGCTTGGTTGCCCACTCCACCAAAGTGGCGGCTGTAGGTCTGTCCCATGTCTCCTTTTGGAGCATCTTGGTGATAGTGTACTTTAGGGCATCGGACACATCGACCGTAATAGCGGGTATCTCCGCACCGCCTTTCTGCATACCGCCACCTATCTCACCAAAGGGTACAACACCCTCTAATAACTCAAAACACATTGCACCAAACGACCAGATATCGCTTGCCTTGGTAGGAGCCGGTTGACGGGAGAAACGCTCCGGTCCCATATACGCGGTTGTACCGCCTGCCGAAGAAGCGACAACGCTTTTGCGCAACGTGCTACGTGCCCGGGTGGATACCCCGAAATCGGTAATCAGATAGTTACCTGCATCGTCAATAAGGATATTGTCGGGTTTGATATCTTGGTGTACCACATCTTTCGAATGTAAGTACGCTAATCCTGCCGCTACATCGTGGATAAACTTCCACATCTCAGTTTCGGACATCTTGCCCAACTTACTGCCGCATGAACCTTGCGAGCAATACGCCATAATCAAATACGGCATATTTTCCCACGTATCCACGTGCTGCGGCTTGAGCAGATTGGTATGATTAAGGTCATAGACGCTTGCCAACTCTCCGCAGAACTCCTGCAAGCCGTTTGCGTCCATACCTGTGCCGGGTGCATAGACTTTGAGCGCAATCTTGAGGTGCGTCCAATTGTCTTTTGCCAGCCAGACCTCTGAGAAACCACCGCGTCCCAGAAGTTTGATAAGTTGGTATCTATTCGCGAAAAGCGTATTTTCTTGTAGTTGCATAATTTAATCGTTAGTCGGTTTTAGTTGAATCACTATTATTTAACAGGGCAACCGCATCAGAACAACATCCATACACTTTATGCAGATATACAGTGCATAAAGTGTATAAAAGCACCGCATAAAGGTGTATGTCGTTGCCGTAAATGGTATTATGAAGTATAGGAATTGCATACTCTGCATATTCGGGGTGATATATCATTGCAAAGAATGCAAAAAAAACTATAAATACAGAGATTATTCGGCATCATTTGGCTCTGAACTATTATCCGTTTTTGATGCGGTTGTCCCCCCATTATTTGCACTTGGTTCCGTTAGCGAAGCATCATCCCCAACTGTTTTCACATTAGGCACTTTCTCTTCGGGCTTTTTCGTGTCTTGTTCGGGAGCAGCATTATCATGTATATCTTTATGTGTTTTTTGAACCTCAGGAACTGGATCTTTTTCCGTATTCAGTTGGTTTATATTAATTCCTGCTTTGGCAGGAGTTTTGTTTTCTTCCATCTGATCGGTGTTTTTATTTTGATTGGATATTTCAGGCTCTGTGTTTTCTGGCTCCGAAGTTGTTGCGCTTTTAGATATGCTATCCGGTTGCTGAACTGTTCTTTCCGTAGTATTATTCCTATCTGTAACCATTTGCTTTACAGGTTTGTATGCCCAAACCGAGAGAATCGCGAGCAGCAATACGGCAAGAACGGCAATAATAATTTTGAGACGTTTATTGGTCTGCAGCAGTTCTTTATCAGAAGAACTTGATGTATGCGTTCCGACGGAAACAGCAGGCATTGCGCCATTGATGACTTGCGCCAAAGCGACCGTAACATTATCATGCCACCCTGCCGCCTCGTCTGCAACCCAAAGTGCATCACGACATTCCTGCATTGAGGTTTGGTGAGCAGCCAGTTGCTCCTCTATCTCATTATCACGGAGGCAACCACATAGCCCATCGGAACACAAGAGCAGAATATCCTCGTTATGGAGGTCATACTCTTTCACATCCGGGCGAGCCGTACCATTAGGGTCTCCCAGCGAGCGCGTAATGATATTGTTGTTCGGGTGGTCGAAAGCCAGTTCCTCGGTCAGTTTGCCGGCATCCACCAATTCCTGCACATACGAGTGGTCGTGACTCAAGCGAACCAGTCCTGTCTTGGAATTGTAGCAATAGCAACGGCTATCGCCACACCAACCGACATATACTTTCTTGCCGAGCAGCCATGCCAACACGATAGTAGAACCCATACCGGCAGTGTCGGGATGCTCCTTGCCATGTTTCTTGATAGCAGAATCGGCAGCCACAATGGCATTTTTGATGTATGCCATCGGTTCTGTCAATACAGCATCGGTCAGTTGCTCCGCTGCGAAACGACTTTTGATAGTTTCTACAGCAATGGCGGAGGCTACTTCACCGGCATTCATTCCGCCCATACCGTCGCATACAACCAACAGAGCACCTTTCTTGCCCAACTCAACTTGTGCATCCGCCGTAAAGCCCCACTTGTCGTCAGACAGGTCAGCATCTATTTGATAGTTATCTTCATTGTTCGGGCGTCCTGCAGCCTCGCAGCGTGCCGCCATACGAAATAATACATTCTTGTTTTTCATAATCGTTATCGTTTTATTTAATTGCGGAAATAGGGACTACCAAACCGGTGGAGCGTCCTGCGCCGGCGGAGACAATACCCACCACGATGAGTTCGTCATCCGTAGTTGTTGCAAAGACAGGGCCACCGGAATTGCCATGCTCGAAAGTGGTGGCAGTAGTGAGAATATAGCCCTGCTCCAATCCTTCACGTGCAACGGTTGCCTCGCTATAGATGGGATGGATATCACCCGGAGAGTGTGCACCGAGTGCCATCGGATAGCCAAGGATCGTCAGTTTGGTTTGTACCGGCAGTTGCTTCGATAAAGAGACATTATAAGGCAGCCCTCCATGTTCATTGGTTTGGAAGTAGGCATAATCGGTAGCATCGTTGGATGCAAGACGCAGTGGTGTTCCATCATAGTTGATTGTCTCATCAGTAGAACGGTTGATTTTTGCATTGGTTGATACCAAATGTAAAATCTTTCCTGAAGGCGAATAGGCATCCAAATAACAAACGACCTTACCACCATTGTTAGCAATAGCATTGCAGATCAAGTTATTTGTATCATCCGGCCCCGAAGGATATGCCCAAGGTTCCACCACATGGCGAGCCGTAACAAAGCGTCCATCAGACAAAAGGAAACCGGTACCCGTACCAACATCCTCTAATGTCTTGGTTTCACCATTATAGGTAACAACAATTTTTTTGATATATACAAAATATACATTCGGTTCACAGTCAGCAATAGACTTATTGGACGTCGTGGAGAGAGATACTTTGGTTGGTTCGGCAACGGCTTGATTGGAGCCGCTTTTAAGCCGTTTCATATCTGCTTTCACGTTTTTGAGTTGTTTTTCCAAATCCTCACGCTCTGCTTTGGCGGCTGCTAATGCCTCCTTGTGTTGTTGCTCAGCCTCAATTCGCTGTTGTTCGGTCAGTGTCCGATATTCCACATCTTGCTTGTGATCATATATACCCCAACCAACACCTACGCAGATAAGTAGCAGTATACATGCCGCCATACTCCACATAGCCGTTTTATAGGGTTTGAGAGCCTGCTGACGGAATGCGCTTAATCGGCGGCTCAGACCAATGGTACCTACTTTGTTATTCTGCGGAATGATAAAACCGAGTTTCGGACCATTGACGGATAGTTGTATCTCATCACCATTTTGCAAATACCACTCGTTCTTAACGGGATGACCATTGAGAAACGTTTGATTGGTTTTGCTCAATTGCACCAGTTTCCAGTTATCCCCATCGCGCACAATGGCAGCATGATGACGACTAACCGTTTTGAACGATTCATCGAACTGCACTGCACAACTCGAATCGCGTCCCAATTCAATCTGATCGACGATAATCTCTTGTGCTTCACCGGCTTTATGGTATTTGGAAGACACTTTGTGCTCCAATACATAGTATGTTTTGTTTCCTCCACCGATAAGGCTTCCCATTCCGGCACCTACCGAACCGGATAATGTTTTCTTGTAGGTTTGATTTGAACTTGACATATATACATTTTTGAGATTATAATTCACCACTCATCACCATACTCATCACCATAATTACCCTAAGAATAACCAAGGCAAAGCCTATACCTATAGACCACCATCCCAATCTCTTGGCTTGGGCGGATGCATAATTCGCTCCACTATAATCCTTATTTCTCCATTTGGATTCCACCCGAGAAGCATTAACAATTGCCAAAGCACTCAATATCCAACAAAGAGGAATTGATATACCTAAAAGCAGCGACACAATTGCCAATCCCATATGAGAATCCGGCATCGTACCATAATATTCTTCGGCGTGCTGTGGCTCTTGTCGCACAATAGGGGTAGGTATCTCGCGTGCTGTACCGGGGACTTGTGGTGTACGCTGTGTATCACGGCTACCGCCCATATAGCGGAGTACATCATTCATATTCAGGGTGTATTGATGCCCTAAAGTGATAATATCTCCTTGTTGAATTGTAATAGAACTATGATGTACTTTTTGCCCGTTGACATACGAACCATTCGTAGAATGGTCTTCAAAGGTCAATGTATTGCCATTTCTGCTAATGGTAGCATGACTACCACTAACCGTGTTGTACTGCGCATCCACTACAATAGTATTTTGCGGATGGCGCCCGATTGTAATTTGATTTGCCATAATTTTGTTGTTTTTAATACGCTTCTACACGTAGTTTGGTATCTCCTATAGATATAATGTCGCCTATTTGAATAAAGTAACCCATTTCGTCCACTTGTTTGGAATTGACGAAAGTACCATTAAGCGAGTGTTTCCAGCCTCCGGCACTGCCATTATCCCACTGGCCATCGCGTATGAACCAATGGTTGCTGCTATCGTCATACTCCAATGTACAGTGTTTACGCGAGATATAACTGCTCTTGTTCTCTACGATAGGGATATCGTTATTCACCCCGATAGCAGCACGCCCCATATTGAGAACATAACTCCGATGTGCCAACTGCGTAAGATCATATTTATTACCATATTCCTCGCCTTGCATAATATGCAGCAACAGACCATGTATAACAGAAGGAGTCTTGAGTGATTCGTCAGAAGCGAGTAACTTTGGCATATTGGCTGTTTGCGGAAGCAATGCCAACACTTCATCACACGACTGCAAGCGGCGTTTGAAATCGGGTACAAGGCAGCCCTCTATAGCCTGCATAAATTGGTTACCATATGGAGTCGTCAACAAACGTTGCCGATCCCAGTTGCCTTCTCTGCCATTCTTGACATAAAGCACCAATTCATTTTCGTCCCGAAGTGTTCCGAAAGGGAGAGAACCGGTCAGAAGTTCGTACATCATCACGCCAAACGAAAATATATCCGTAGTAGGTAGCACCGTAGCATCGCCGCTCTTAGGACTGATTTGTTCCGGCGGCATATAGCCATACGTACCGAATATCTGAGTGGGCTTACCCAAGATATTGCGCTCCGTCATACGCTTGTTGCGGTCTCCGGATATACCAAAGTCGGTTAAAGCGGCAGTACCATCTGTTTTTATAAGGACATTTTCCGGTTTCAAATCCCGATGTACCTTACCACAGAGGTGCAGAGCCTTCAGTCCGAGCAGCACTTCGTGTGCAACCTTGTTCCAATCGGTATCCGGAGCAGCACCTTTCAAATCTCCTCCCGGGCAAAACTCCATCACTATATACGGGTTGCCTTGAGCCAGACCGTGTCCTACCGCATGTACCAGATAAGGGCTATTGATACGCCCTGTTTCATATTCCATATCAAAGCGGCTGACCAACTGCTGCCGTATATCGGGGTGTATTTCCCATAGTTTGAGCAATTTGAGGGCGTAGTTATTTCCTGTATTATCCGAAACACAAAACACTTTGCCGAAACTGCCTTCACCGAGCATTTTGGTAACGCGATACTTGCCATCAATATAGTCGCCAACCGAAAAATCGCAACGATCTGCCATAGCCTAACAATTGAATACAAATACACGATTGCCCATTAGAAGACGGTCTCCATCTTTCAAGTCCATAGGGTCTTTGCATAGAATGTACGTTGTCTGCAGTTGCGAGCAATCTTTGATATACCATTGTCCGTCTTCATACTTCAGTTCCGCCTGTATGTGGCTGGTGATCGTATGATTTTCAGGATCAAGATTGGCACGGTTCAATTGATGGACATTCCCGCGGAACAGATGCTCTTGGGGTGCATCTTGTTCATATTCTTCCACCATAGGGACAAGCCTACAACGCGGAACATTCACACGCAGACGACCTGCAGCAATAGTACCGGTAAAATCTTGCGGCTCTGCATCGGGTTGCGATTGTTCCGTATGGAAGATAAACTTACGGTCGCCCATAAGCAAGACATCGCTATCCATTAGCAGTATATCACCCGTACAATGCAAGAACGTGTATTGCAAAGCCGACTTATCCTGAATATACCATTTTTTCTTTTCCTCATCATAGTCCATTACTGCCTGAACCTTGCTCGTAATAGTGTGGTTTTTAGGATCGATATTGGCGCGATTCAGTTCGTGATGTTTGCCCTCAAACTCCACTTTCTCAGGTGTTTCCCGCTCGTTAGGAAGGGGTTGCGGCGTGAGCGAAAACCATATATCAGGGGTGATATTCATACCCGGCATAACAGTTCCTCCGAAGTTGGCAGGGGTGCTCGGTTTATCTCTCACAGCATCGGGTGTTTCACGCTGTGTTGAATTTCCGCCGATTTTAGCAGCCAAACTACCATTGTGCCCTATGAGGTGGTGGCACTTGGGGCAGACAGACACCCCGGGACGAAGCGGATAACCGCACTCCGGACAACGCCCATCATTAGCCGACGGAGACATAATCGGTGCCTCGGGATCTGATCCGCCAAATACACTGGCTTCATTAACCGTTTTGCTAAACGGAGACTCTGCACGGCTGCTTTCTACGGCAGTACCGGCATATTCCGCAGGGGATACAGAAGCAGAGGAACTCTGTTGCGAATTACCTGCAGCAAGCGGAGTACCACATTTTTCACACTTACTAAGTCCGTTGGGATTATCCCAACCACAATTACTACAACGCATAACTTTTATTTTCTTTGGATATTATAAACAATGATCACATCAGAATAATTAATATACAACTGCAGTTGTCCATCCGGTTGTTCACGCTGACGAATACTACAACGCAATCCATCTTCATCAATACATTTGAGTGTAAAGGAAACTCCACCATCACTTTCCACTACCCTCTCACCATAATCATAGATATCATATTCTTGGGGAGAACTGGAATAGATATTCACTCTGTCAGTATTGATATTGATTACAACTAAAATGTTTGTGCTTTCCCAGTCTGACCAGTCTGACCAATAGCCATACTCATTTTGAGATTTGAAAGCCAGAGATGTTGCTTGATATTTGTACACACCATCGGCATAAACCATTACTGCGCCAAAGATACAGGCAGCGAACAAGGTAAATAGTTTTTTCATATTCGGATATTTTTAAGATTGGACGTATATAGTTTATGGCATTATATTGTATGTTTGTAACCTATGCGGTGTGTTTTTCCGTGTGTTTCTATGTGTTTTCCCCATTTAGCCTACAATTGAGCACAAAAAAAACGTGGAATTCGACCGTCGTCGTTCCACGAATAGAGGCTCTCGCATTGCCTTGGAAAATAGAACCGACAACGCGAAGCCCACGCCAATATAAGACGATACGCATACCTACGATGAAACCACACTCTACAAAAGAGCATAGAAAGGGAACAATCAATGGTACTTGCATACCACCTACGGGCAAGATGCCCGTGTCCCTTACACAGGTTACGAAATATACTTATATTCCGAGGACATCTATCGTTGCTAAGTCCTGATTTTCCGAGAAATTTGCGAGATTCCTATTCGTCAGAACAGAGCGCAATAAACGCCTTTTATTATGTCTGCGAAGCCCATCACATTGATGTCTTGCGGGCTTAATGCTCGCTTGCGCAAGCCATAACACCCACCCCACACCTCTGCGTGAACTTCTGTCTCGTTATTTAACATCCATCCATGAGACGGAGATGTGTTTATCGGTTTATAGTCCCATAAACAAAAGGACTAAGGTTTATACTTTAATTATATTCAGTGCAAAATTACAATAAAAATTCTGTTTATACAAACAAAACTATTATAATATAGTGTTTTTTTATATGGTGTTTCTTTTTTAATAGTGTGCTATGCTACTTTTTCTTGTTCTTCTTGTCTTTCTGTCCGAAGAGGGAGAAATGGACGTAGCGTTTTGGGTTCGCCTTAAGGTCAGTAAGGAGAGAGTCTGCCGAGACGACGGTTGCATCGATGTTTTGATAAAGCGACTTGTCGTGGAGCAGGAGACCGAGTGTGCCGTTGTCGGAATTAACGTCCGCCAATGTGGTATTCACCTGCGCTACAGCCGAATCGACACGGGCTACGGTAGCGGCGATGTCTGCACCGTTGATGTCGGACGCTATCTGCTTGATGCTATTGATAGTGCTGTCCGCATTGTCCACAATCTGCGGCACCTTGTCAGCCATCAGTCCTTTGAGGTCGCGGGATACGGCGGTGAGGTCGGACGATATGTTGTCCACATTCGCCAATGTGTTTGCCAAGTGGTCGTTATCCAACTGGCTGTTGAGTTGATTGACCAGCGAGTCCACACCGTCTATAGTACTGCCGAGCGAAGCCAAGAGGTTCTCCTGCAGGTTCTCCACAAAACCGGGGACATAGACTGTGGGCAGAGTCTCTCCGGACTTGCACAAGTCTTTAGCGTGGACAGCGGGCAGTTGCAATTCGATAGCCATGCCGCCGAGAAGCCCGTCTGCCACAAGTGCCATCTGCGTGCCACGCGGAAGGTCGATGTCGCGGTTGATGGAAATATCAATTGTAAAGACACTGTCTTTGGTAAAATCATAGTGTATTTTATCCACCTGCCCAACCTTATAACCGCGTATCATCACGGGTGCCTGTTCCTCCAAGCCGTGTATATTATCGTACACGCCATGGAAAGCGTACATAGACGAGAATATATTGACTCCTTTCAGAAAATTGAAGCCAAAGAACAATAAAAAGATACAAACGACGGCAAGAATGCCGACTTTGATTTCACGAGCGTATTTCATATTCACTACAATTATCGCTTTTAGACAAAGATTTTTCAGACAAATATTATCAAAAATTATTCAAATAACCCCTCTGCTCCCAAGTGTTAATAATCAAATAAAAATTCTGTTATTTTTCCAACTTGATAATCCAGCAATCGGGGAAGTGTTTGCGTATCTCTTTTTGTGTACGCACCACGGCTTCCCGGTCAGCCGATTCGCCATAGTAGTATTTGTACCAGCCGTCCATTTGCAGGCATTGGCATTTCAAGCCGTGCAGGCGTGCATCTTTGTCGGAAACGGGTGTACGGGACGCCAGTATCTGGATAGCATAGGTAGTTGTCTTTTCCTGAACAGCTGGTTGAACTATGGTAGCGGAGTCTGCCTGTGCACTCTGAAGGGTGTCTTGCACTGCGTCAGATTCCGCTTTCCGGTCAGGTTTCGTATTGACCGATGCGGTACGGTGAGTGAACTGCGCAAAGGCATTGCACAACGACTGCGCCATATCGCGCTGTCCTTTCTCGGAGGCGAGGTATTTCTCCTCGGCGGGATTGGAGATAAAACCCATCTCGAGCAAGATACTCGGGCAAGCCGACTTGAGCAGCACCCAGAACGCCGCCTGGCGCACCCCGCGTTCGGCACGGTGGAGTTTTTCCACAAACTGGCGTTGCACATAGGTGGCGAACTGCAAGGACTGGTCCATATAGGCGTTCTGCATCAGTTCGAACATAATGTACGAGTCAATGGAATTGGGGTCGAAGCCCTGGTAGGCTGTTTGGTAGTCGGACTCAAGTTTGATAACCGAGTTCTCGCGCATAGCCACATCAAGGTTCTTGTCCATCTTCTCCGTACCGAGAATAAACGTCTCCACGCCCTCAGCGGCTTTAGACTCGGAGGAGTTGGTATGGATACAAATAAAGAGGTCGGCATTGTTGCTGTTCACAATGTCGGCACGCTTCTGCAAAGGAAGGAAAATATCGGTCTGGCGGGTATAGACGACTTTCACATCGGGGAACTGCTCTTTTATCATCTTGCCCGTAAGCAGTGCGACATCGAGATTGAGGTTTTTCTCCAATGCAATTCTGCCTATTGCCCCCGGGTCTTTACCGCCATGTCCGGCATCAATAACCACCGTGAAAGGCTTGTCCGGCAGGCTTTTAGCCACAACGGGCAGCGTAATGAGCAAGGCAAAAACAATATGGAGGAGTATGTTTTTAGACATATCGGCGTAATTTGGTGCAAAGATACTGCAATTTTTTTAAATTGCCAAGTTTTCCTCAATGTAAATAAAACAATGTGCTTTTGTGCGGGCTAAAAACGGATATGCAAAGGCAAAGGTGGCACAATGGCGTCATAATGCTGCTTTACGCTTCACGTCTCCATAAACACAGTGTAACTTGACGATGCGGGACGCATCGTCTCCACACGTTGTCTCCATACGCTCCAACAGACACATTACCGCGGGCG
>DGIN01000040.1:43315-43717 GCA_002387325.1 Bacteroidales bacterium UBA4621
AACAACCCGTTAATAACCCGTTAATAACCCAGTGCAGATATACGGAAGGTATATGGAAGATATGTTGCTGTAGTCAAAGTCATACGGCAAGGGGGACAAGGCGGCGAATGACGGCAAGGCAGCGAATGGTTTATGCAAAGCCGCCCTGCGGGTGGAACAGTTGAGCAAGGACACAACCGTCAAGGGAGTGATTGAGTACGGGGACGGCGGGCTTTGCTACCGATTCTGCTGACTTTCAGACCGGTTTTGTTGGCTTTTGGGTGGTTGTTAGCGGTTTGTTCTTATCTATTACTGTTCGGTAAACTTTAGATTTGCATACAAAAAAGGCTGGTTCTTTTGTTAGAGCCGACCCATCGTTGTAATTTTGTGTCGTCAAACCAAAAAACTCACAACGATGAGCAA
>DGIN01000034.1:0-14535 GCA_002387325.1 Bacteroidales bacterium UBA4621
ACGCTGCAAAGGTAAAGCATAAAATGTATATTTTTTGCATACACTGCTTATTTTGGGGAATCATCATCCGGTTCTACTGCGGTTTGCTCTGCTTTTCTTACGGTCTATTTGCACATATAAAAAAAAACGTGTATCTTTGCAGACGAAATGCAGATGAAAAACACGCTCTACCGCATCGGCGCATACCTGCGTCATCATCTCACCGCATGGAACACGGGGGGCGAGGGTATTCATTCCCCGTACCTCTTTTATTTGGTACGTATGTTGATGTACGACACCAATGCCTACTATTGCTTTACGCCGATAGAGGAACGCCGGCAGGCTATGCTCCACTCCGACCGGAAAATAGAGATAACGGATCTGGGGTCCGGAACCGCCGGCAACGGTGCTGTTTATCAGCGCAGCATAGCCGACATAGCCCGCACGGGACTGGAGACCCCGCGGGTAGGGCAACTGCTGTTCAAATGGATTGTCTGCCTCGGACACGAAGCACAACGCCCACTGGAAATCGTAGAACTCGGCACTTCCCTTGGTATCACCACCGCCTACCTGGCAGCCGCCGATTCCAGCAACCGAATAACCACATTCGAAGGCTGCCCCACAGTGGCAGACATAGCACGCCACAACTGGGAGAAACTGAACCTGCACAATATATATCTTATAGAAGGAAACATCGACAACACACTATATAATTACGCGCACGAGAAAATAGACATTGCTTTCATAGATGCCAACCATACCTATGAAGCCACATTGCGGTATTTTGACTATATAGCGGCATTGGCACATGAGAAGAGTATTCTTGTTATTGACGACATCCACCATTCGCCGCAAATGCATGCGGCATGGCAACATATTTGCGGACATCCACAAGTTACGTCCACTATGGATATTTGGAACGCAGGCATCGTATTTTTCGATTCGCATTTTCTACACCGGAACTACACTCTACGGATATGAGTATTTATACCAAAACAGGCGACAACGGGGAGACCTCGCTGGCTGACTGCCGGCGTGTCAGCAAAGCAGACCCGCGTCTTGAGACATACGGCACGGCAGACGAACTGAACGCATGGGTAGGAATGCTCCGTGCGGCGTTGCAGCAAGTGTCCGCGTGCAGGGACTCCGACGCCCAACTCTTGTGGATACAGAACAAACTATTCAATCTCGGTGCCTCATTGAGTGCCGCACCGGGGGAATGGCTTACGGCGGACGATACCGCGCAAATAGAACATTGGATTGATGATATGCAAGCCTCCCTTCCGCCGTTGCGGGCGTTTATACTCCCCGCCGGAAGCGAATTGGTGGCACGCTGCCATATATGCCGCACCGTAACACGGCGTTTGGAACGGCTGATGGTGGCTGTCGGACACCTGCACCCCGAAGAACGGCGGTTTGTCAACCGGTTGAGCGATTATTTCTTTGTTTTGTCACGCAGTATGGGAGAGAAAGAGCATATTACAATGGCAATTTGGCACAAGTAAACGTCTTTTGGATACGTAGTGTCAATTAAACGCAGCAACAAAATGCCGAAAAATGTGAAATGTTACAAAAAATACTTGCACAGACCGAAAGTTTTTACTACTTTTGCACGATAATTTCGAGAAAGAGTACCGTTTAGGGGGTGGTCAGTCGTGCCTGCACGACGCTTTCTTGTTTTATATCTAACTAACAATCAGTTGGTTGCAAACACGTAATAACTTATAACTTTTGACGAAAAATGTATTGGACGTTGGAGTTGGCATCGAAATTGGAAGATGCGCCTTGGCCTGCCACCAAAGATGAGTTGTTGGATTATGCCAACCGCATCGGTGCACCTATGGAAGTTATTGAAAATCTCCAGGAGTTGGAGGATGACGATGAAGAAGTGTACGACAGCATCATAGATATATGGCCGGACTATCCGACCAACGATGAGGATTTCTTCTTTAATGAAGACGAGTATTGAGCAATCATACAGAGAATAGAAATGTGAAAAAGTACATTGTCCTGGCTCTGATGGTCTTTACCGCCGCCCTCTCACGGGCGCAGTTTGACCCGCAAATGGGACAATATATGTATTTGCCGACAGCCTACAATCCCGCAGCGGCGGGAGAGGGCGATTTGATGAAAGTGGCAGGTATGCACCGTATGCAATACGTGGATATCAAAAATGCCCCGATGACCACTTGGTTTTCATTCTCTTCGCCCTTTGTAATAGGCAAAACACGACATGGCGCGGGGGTACGTTTTCTGAACGACCGGTACGGGCTCTTTACCAATCAGGCATTCCATATACAGTATGCCTATCGGCAGAAAATAGGGAAAGGCTATTTGAGTTTTGGCATTGATTTGGGATTTATCAATGTCGGTTTCAAAGGGGACAGTGTGAACCTGAAAGACTTGAGCGGTTCCGACTATTTCGATCAAACCGACGAGGTGATACCCAAAGGAAGCAAATCGGGAATGTCTTTTGATATGGGACTCGGTATCTACTACTCCACCTCCACTTGGTGGGTGGGAGGCAGTTACGGACACCTGACCCAACCGAAAATCGACTGGGACGACTACTCCACATTGCGCCTGCACGGCACAATGTATGTGGCGGGAGGCTACAACTACCGTTTCCAAGACCATCGGGAATGGCAACTCAAGCCAAGTGCGATGCTGATGTCCGATTTCCGCTCGTGGGACTTGAATGCCACTTTGCTGTGCGAATACAAAGACAAATACAGATGGGGATTGGGCTACCGTATCGCAGGAAGCGTGAACATACTGGTCAATATCGACATTATCTCGGGGTTGCAGTTAGGGTACAGTTGCGAACTGCCGACCAGCAAACTCCTGCTTGAGAGTTACGGCTCTCACGAGATTTATCTGGCTTACGGATTTGATATTCTGAGACCCAAACGTACTAATAAATATAAAAGCGTACGATACCTGTAAAATGTCGGGTGGATACCGAGAGGATGCCGAGTGGACACGCATAGGACAGACACCCTGTAAAAGAACAGACACGACTGCTTTTGTAAACTTGTTTTTAAGAAATAAATACTTAACATACAGATATGAAACTGACTAAGATTCTTCCATTGGTTGCACTGATTATTGCATTGGCAGGTTGCAATAAACCCGCCGGTGAACTGGTAGGTGCGCGCAACCCGGGAAACTTCAAAGAGGCAAACCCCTACGGTATGGTGTTTATCAAAAAGGGGTCTTTTATGATGGGGGCCAACACGCAGTCTGCCGTGTTTGAACAACAGGACAACATCATGATGGCTACTGTGGAGGCTTTTTGGATGGACGAAACAGAAATTACCAACAACGAATATATGCAGTTCGTCAATTGGGTTCGGGACTCTATCGCTATGACATACCTCGTGGCGGCAGGTATGACCGATTTTGCCGTCCAGCCAAAAGACGAAGACTTTGACGAGGATAACTTTACACTCAACTGGCGGCAGAAAATTCCTTGGAACAGCAAAGACGAAGATATCGTCGATGCTCTGTCTCCGATGTACTATTCCGATGGCAAGACCTTGAAAACCAACTTCCTGCACTACCGTTACGAGTGGGTTAACTATGACGAGGCTGTACTGCAACGCAATAAGTTCGATGTGGCAACCAGCCGCTATCCTGAAGGGGCTTCTGTCCGTGTGGATACATTCTGGGTGGACGAGAACGGCGGTATCCTGGACAGCACCATCATCCGTCCGTTGCGTGAACCGAGCGATCTGCTCACCAAGAAGATTATCTGTATCTATCCCGATACACTGGTATGGCGTCGCGATTTCCAGTTCTCGTTCAACGACCCTATGCTACATATGTATTTCAAGCACCCGGGATATGCCGAATATCCGGTAGTAGGCGTTACATGGGAGCAGGCACATGCTTTCTGCAATTGGCGTACCATGCTATTCAACTCGCATAGCAGCACACCTGCACAGGACTACCGCCTGCCCACCGAAGCACAATGGGAATATGCCGCACGCGGCGGACGCAAAATGGCGATGTACCCGTGGGGCGGCAACTACGCCCGTGACGGCAAAGGATGTTTCCTTGCCAACTTCAAGCCCTACCGCGGTGCTTACAACGATGATACGGGAACCACTACCACCAAGGTGGCACAATACCGCCCGAATGATTTCGGACTCTTTGATATGGCGGGTAACGTAGCAGAGTGGACCAACAGTGCTTACCAGACGACATCCAACACTACGGTACACGACCTCAATCCCGACTATTCCTATATGGCACGCAAAGCCGACCCTGACATTCTCAAACGCAAGGTCATCAAGGGTGGCAGTTGGAAAGACATCAGTTATTTCCTCCAGTGTGGTGTCCGTACCTATGAATACCAGTATGAGAGCCGCCCGTATATAGGTTTCCGTTGCGTACGTGCTTACATCGGCGATTAATCCATTTGACAAAAGATTGTATATAATACCAAAAACTAACTAAAAAACTAACATTTTATGGCAACAGAAGAAAATGTAGGCAAACAGAAAGGACTATGGGCAAAGTTTATGCACTGGTACGAGTCCTACAAAGGCAAAAACGTAGTAAACATTGTGTATTCAGTCGGTGCATCCGTGGTTATCATCGGTGCATTGTTCAAGATATTACACTGGCCGGGGGCAAGTCAAGTGCTTATGGTAGGTATGTTTACCGAGTCATTCCTATTCCTTATCGGTACATTGGACAAGCCACATCCTGAGTTCCACTGGGAGAACGTGTTCCCGCAACTGCTCGAGTTCGGTGCCAAACCGGAACTGTTGGAGGAAAAATCTCACCAGGCACGTCCTACATTGCTCGGTGCCGGCGTGGCAGATGGTACGACTCCTATGGCTACCGGTGCTCCTGTGGCTTCACCTCGCGCTAATATGCCTTCGCTGAGCGATGGAGAAATGGCGGCTCTCAAAGACGGTATCACCGATTTGGCAAAGACCGCTGCACAACTCTCCGAACTCGGCAAAGTGGCCACTTCCACCTCCAACCTCGAAAACAAATTGGCGGCTGCAGGCGAGGCAGCTGATAAATTCGCTTCCGCACAAAATACTCTGGTCAATGCTTCTGCGGCTCTCGGCAACTCGTTTGCCGCTGCTTCCGACAAACTCAACAAGAGTACCGACGGATTAGATACCGCTTATGATGCAGTCCGTACCGAGATGCAGAAAGTAGTGGATGGTACCAAGGGCTACCAGCAATCCGTAGAACAAGTATCTGCCAAAGTGGGAGCACTCAATTCGATTTACGAACTCCAACTCAATACCATTCAAGCCCAAGTGGATGCTTACAAAGCACAGAAAGCATCGATAGATGCTGTTTCTGCTAATGTAGAGGCTATACATACTGCCGCTCAGGAAGCACAAAAGAACCACGAAGCGTATGCTGCGGCATCGGCAAAACTGGCAAAACAAGTGGCTGACCTCAACAACATCTATGGCAATATGCTCAATGCTTTGGCATAACCCTGTATGTTAATTGTTAATTATTAATTGTTAATTGAATTGACGTATGGGTGGAGCAAAAAACTGTCCGGAAACCCCGAGACAAAAAATGATTGGTATGATGTACTTGGTGCTCACCGCTATGTTGGCGTTGAACGTAAGTACAGACATCCTGAATGGTTTCAAATTGGTGGATGACAGTCTGCACTCTTCAATGGAGGCTTCGGTTACACGCAACGAGAAATTGTATCGCGATTTCAAAGCGGCTGCCGACCAAAACCCGGAGAAAATGCAGGAGTGGCACGTCCACGCCCTCGAACTGAAACATCGTGCAGACAGTCTCTATAACTACATTCAGGACTTTAAGACGCAGATTGCCATTCTTGCCGATGGGCAGAAAGATGTGGAAGAGCGTGAGCAGGCTACCGGTGACGGAACAAGAAATATCGTAGGAAACGACAACTTGGATGTAGCCGCACAATATGCTATTGTGGAAGGTAATGGTACTGTCCTTAAAAATATGGTGGCTATGTACCGCGACTATATCGTAAATTTGGCAGAGAATGATGCCGAACTGCGCAATGAGTTTACACGTGTCTTCTCCACCGACAGGGGTTGGAACGCTCACGAGCAAGACTCTTGCGATTGGGAAGTGGCTATCTTTGAAGGTATGCCGGTAGGTGCCTGCATCACTATCCTCACCAAAATGCAAAATGATGTCCGTACCACAGAAAGCGAGATGATCCAATACCTTATGGATCGTACCGATGCCGGCGACTTGCGTGTAAACAAACTGAATGCCTATATCATTCCGAAATCCGATTACGTAATTCGTGGTGGTAAGTATTCCGCACAAATTATCCTTGCTGCGGTCGATTCCACGCAACGTCCGGAATACTACGTTGAGGGGCAGCGTATAAACGATCAAGGTCTTTATGAAGTAGTGGCCAATTCGGTCGGACTGCGTAAGTTCCAAGGACAAATCGCCTATATGAACCCGGCATCGGGTGAAATGGAATATCTGCCTTTTGAGAGTGAATATACAGTCGGTGAACCGAGTGTTACGATCTCCAACAACGACCTCAACATTATGTATCGAGGCTACAACAACCAGTTCTCTATTTCAGTTCCGGGAGTTAGCAACGAAAAGGTCAAGGTGGATGTAGCAGGTGCTTCCGTAACGCGCAACGGCGGTATGTGGATTATCAAACCCGGTGACGCAGCAAAAAAAGTAACTATCAGTGTGTCTGCCGAGTTGGAAGGAAGAATGCAACCGATGGGGTCGCGTGAGTATCGTGTCAAAGCCTTGCCGAAACCTGGTGCTTATTTCAAGAGTGGCGAAACCGAATATCAGGATGGCAATATCGCACGTGGTGCATTGCTCAACCCGAATGCCACGGTTATCGCAAGTTACGGTCCAGACGGTCTGCTTGACCTGCCGTTTAAGATTACTTCTTTCAAAGTTAATATCAACGGTGTTATTACGGAAGCCAAAGGTGATCGTTTCACCAAAGACCAGATGAACCGTCTGAGCAAACTGAAAAAGGGTGCTATCGTGGTCATTACCGACATTCACGCCAAAGGTCCTAACGGAAAGGATACACGTTTGAGTCCTATTCCTCTCTCTTTGAACTAATTAAATCACAACAAAATAATGAAGAAACTTTGTATCATAGCCTGCTTCCTGCTCGGCGTTATTGCCGCCAATGCGCAGCATCAAGTCATTTCGTTCTTCGACAATCTCGGTTCTGCCAAGATACAGACAGAAGAATACTCGGCTTCGCACGATACAATCGTGAAAGTATTCCATCGTATAGACGATGTAATATGGGCACGATATGTGTATCGCGTGATTGATATGCGCTATAAGCAGAACTATCAACTCTATTTCCCGACCAAGTCGGACGACCCGGACTACCGTAATCTGTTCAAAGTAATCACAGATGCGGTGATTGACGGGTTGCCTATCTACGAGAAGGATGCAGAGACCATCAAACCTACTTTCGGTGAGCCGATGGATAAAACGCTTATTCCTACAATGTTTCTTGTAGATGACCCGCTTGCGGACTATTCGGACGACCCGACCCACTACGATATTGCAACGTCGGACGCTATGCTTGTCCATTACGACAGCATCAGCGACAAGTTGTCGTTCCATTTCTATCCGTTCGAGTCTGTTGTAAAAAACCAACTCAAGTACCTGATTCAAGAGATTGTGTTCTTTGACAAGCACACTTCGCGTCTCCATACAAAGATTATGGCTATCGCCCCCCTCAATTCGGATAAGATTTCCACAAAAGACGGTTCCGATGTTATGGCGGCTTTACGTGAGTCGATAATGTTTTGGATTCCGTTCGATGAACTCCGTCCGTATATGGCTATGCAGTATGTCATACCTTCGCAGAACGAGACACGTCGTGTTACCTTTGACGATTTCTTCCAGAAACACCTTTATACATCGTATATAGTGGGAGAAGGTAATATGTACAATCGTTTCATTCCCGACTATGCAAAGACGGAGGCGGAAGTGAAGAAAGAACAACAACGAATCGAAAAAGAACTGCTCGATTTCGAACAAGACCTTTGGGAGTACTAATTTAGATAAGGGCAGGTTTAACACCTGCCCTTATTTACTTATGATACCTGTTACCTCCCGCAAGAGGACAGGAAACCATACAAAGCAAAGCATAGGGATTTAGCGGTATTACCCCGCTCTCTATGTTAATTATGAATTATTAATTATCCGTTGCAGGGATGTCCCGTTCTCATCGTTTTTGGAATATGTATCTTACCGCAGCCGTCAGTGTTGCGCTTGTTTTGTGTTTGGTGGGTATGGAGTGCGTATTGCTTCTTTCAGCGGGAACGCTGATGCACCGGATGAAAGAGAATATGGCTCTCACTGCTGTACTGACAGCGGATGCCGACTCTGCTTCATGCGCACGTTTTGAAACAATGCTTTCTGCGGCAGACTATTGCAGCGATTATCGCTATATATCGTCTGATGAAGCATTAAAAGAGCATATTGAAGCACTTGGGGAAGATCCTGCGGCTTTCTTGGGTTACAATCCGCTGGCAGCATCATATGAAATACACCCGTCTGCCGCCTATGCGCATCCCGACAGTATGGCTGTGTTGGAGACTCGTCTATCTTCCCTGCCTTACATAGACCAAGTCATCTATCAGCGTGATTTGGTCAAACTGATGAACAGTAACGTCTCGCGTGTGTCTGTGGTTCTATCGGTTGTGGCATTGGCTCTGCTTGTTATTGCCGTTGTATTGATAACCAATACTATTCGTTTGCAAATTTATTCCAAACGTTTCCTTATCAATACAATGACCCTTGTTGGAGCAACGCCGTGGGCTATCAAGTCGCCTTTCATCAAACGCTATCTGCTCATCGGAACTATTGCAGCCCTCCTGGCAATGGCTGTAGTGGCAGGCGTAGTGTACTACATAGATATCCGTTTGGGCATTCTCCTCTTTACACTAACATGGCAGAATATCGGTTTCATTGCGGGGGTAATACTGCTTTCCGGTGTACTTATCACACTTATCTCTTCGTTGATTGCTACGAGCAGATATGTGCGGATGAGCCTTGATACCATGTACGAAATTTAAGCACACAGATACAAATAAGCAAACAATATGAAACAAAATCTTCCGAAACTCAACATCATACTCATAGCAGTATCGTTTCTGATTATCATTATCGGTTTTGCGCTTATGGTCGGTGCACCGAGTGGCGAGACCTATAATCCTGATATTTTCTCGGTTCGCCGTATTACTGTAGGTCCGATGATTTCGCTCTTCGGATTTGTCTGTATGATATTCTCTATTTTATGGAAAGGTAAGAAGAAATGAGTTGGTGGGAAGCGTTAATACTCGGTATCGTTCAAGGACTTACCGAGTTTCTGCCGGTTTCATCATCGGGACATCTTGAGATAGGTCAGGCACTGCTTGGTACGGCAAGCGGAGAGAATCTGACTTTTGCTATCGTGGTGCATACCGCCACCGTTCTCTCCACATTAGTCATTCTATGGGGCGAAGTGGCTAAACTCTTCCGCGGTACGTTCACCACGCTCAAATGGAATGCCGAGAAAGACTACGTAGCAAAGATATTTGTCTCAATGATACCGGTGTTCATTGTGGGTATGTTCTTTAAAGAACAAGTGGAGGCATTTTTCGGACGCGGGCTTCTGATTGTGGGTATATGTTTGTGTATTACGGCTATACTCCTTTGGTTGAGTGAGTTTCTTACCAAGCGTATGAAAACCGAAGGGCATGAAGTAACCTATCGCGATGCCATCATCATCGGCTGTGCGCAGGCAGTGGCTGTACTGCCGGGATTGAGCCGCAGCGGTACCACAATCGCCACAGGATTGCTTTGCGGAGTAAAAAAGGAGTCTGTGGCACAGTTTTCGTTCCTAATGGTGCTTATTCCGATACTTGGTGAAGCATTCCTTGACTTGTTGAAACTTCTCAATGGTGAGATGACTACCACCATCGGTTGGCTACCGTTGGTAGTGGGCTTCGTGGCAGCATTTCTGACAGGCTGTTTTGCTTGTCGGTTTATGATTAACATCGTTCGCCGCCAAAAATTGATTTACTTTGCTATCTATTGCCTCTGTGCAGGCATCTTTGCTATTGTCTATGGACTTTGCTGCTAAAGAGTGTGATTTTGCAGAAGGTGAAGTATTAGCGTTCGACAAACCGCTGCATTGGACCAGTTTTGACCTTGTAGCAAAAGTGCGTTATACCATTTGCCACAAGATAGGAAAAAAGAAACTCAAGGTAGGGCACTCCGGTACGCTTGATCCCCTTGCTACGGGTGTGGTAGTGGTCTGTACAGGGCACAAGACCAAACTGATAGATCAACTCCAGTACGATGACAAGGAGTACGTTGCGACACTTCAACTCGGAGCTACTACTCCTTCCTTTGATATGGAACACCCTGTGGACCAAACCTACCCTACGGCACATATCACACGTACGCTGATTGACGAGGTCATTCCGCAGTTTCTCGGTGAGCAATGGCAAGTGCCTCCTATGTATTCCGCAGTGTGGGTAGACGGCAAGCGGGCATATCAGATGGCACGCAAGGGGGAGATGGTGGAACTCAAGCCCAAACTTCTGGTGATTGATGAAATAGACGTGCTATCTTTTGACCAACAGGCGATGCTGCTCACCATTCGCGTGGTCTGCTCAAAGGGGACATATATCCGCGCTTTGGCACGCGACATCGGTGAACGTCTCGGTTCGGGGGCATACCTTACCGCCCTCCGCCGCACCCGCGTAGGCAATATCCATATCGAAGACTGTATGACGATTGATAACTTTTTACTAATGATGAATAATGAATGACGAATTAGGAATTGTAACTTTTGACTATACAAAACATATTATTCGTTTCTTATTCATAATTCACAATTAAGCACAACTCTGCTATATTAAACACAACTTTGCTATGTATAAAACAAATGATATGAAACTCAGTCAGTTCCGTTTCAAACTGCCTGATGAACAGATTGCCCAGTTTCCTGCGCCCTATCGCGATGATTCGCGTCTGTTGGTGCTGCACCGCAAAACGGGTGCTATTGAGCATAAGATAGTGAGCGATACAGCACAGTTCTTTGCTGACGGAGACCTTTTCGTATTCAACGACACGAAGGTCTTTCCTGCACGTCTGTATGGCAAAAAGGAGAAAACCAATGCTTTGATCGAAGTGTTCCTGTTGCGTGAGTTGAACCATGCCAACCGTTATTGGGACGTTTTGGTTGACCCCGCCAGAAAGATACGTATCGGCAACAAAATCAATTTTGACGATGACCCCGCAATTGTAGCGGAAGTGATAGACAACACCACTTCACGCGGTCGTACGTTCCGTTTTCTGACCGATTATGATGAAACCGAGTTCATTCCGCATCTTTATGCATTAGGCAATCCCCCCTTGCCCAAGTATATCCATCGTCCGATGGATGAGGAGACCCAAGCCAAGTACGATGCGGCTTTTCGTGGACTGCCGGTCAAAGAAATGGACGAAGAGCGTTACCAGACGGTATTTGCCAAGAAAGTAGGTGCCGTAGCCGCTCCTGCAGCATGCCTTCATTTCTCCAAACAACTGCTCAAACGTATGGAGATACGCGGTATAGAGTCAGCATTCCTAACCTCCCATATGTCATTGGGCAATTTCAAGCCGATAGATGTGGAAGATCTGACCAAGACCAAGATGGATTCAGAGCAAATAGCAATAGAGCAGCCCCTTGTGTCTGCTGTAGATAAAGCGCATGCAGGCAACAAGCGTGTCTGTGCTGTCGGCACAGAGGTAATGCGTGCTATGGAGCATGTGGTCGGCACAGGGGGGCAACTCAAGACCTATAACGGCTGGACAAACAAGTTTATCTATCCGCCGTATCATTTCACGGTAGCCAATGCTTTCTTTGTCAATTTTTATATGCCGGAGTCAAGCCAGTTGATGATGGTGGCGGCTTTCGGCGGATTCGAAGAGGTGATGAACGCCTATGAAGTAGCCATCCGTGAGGGCTACCGCTTCGGCGACTACGGTGATGCCATGCTTATTATGGACTAAGAATACCTCCCCCTGTCCCTTAAAGGGGAGGGAGTACGGAGAGGGTTTCGCTTATGACTGTAAAGATAGAAGAGAGTTGGCGGCAGGTGCTGCAACCGGAGTTCGACAAACCGTATTTCGAGTTGCTCACCACGTTTGTGCGCCATGCTTATCATACCCGTCAGTGCTTTCCGCCTGCAGGTCTGATTTTCAAAGCCTTCAATTCGTGCCCTTTCGACAAGGTACGCGTAGTTATTCTCGGTCAGGACCCTTACCACGATACAGGTCAAGCACACGGACTCTGTTTTTCGGTAAACGACGGCATACAGATACCGCCATCATTAGTAAATATATACAAAGAGATACACCGCGATTTGGGCAAACCGATTCCTACATCCGGAAATCTTATGCGTTGGGCAGAACAAGGTGTCCTGCTGCTCAATGCAACACTTACCGTTGAGGCACACCACCCCGGCAGCCATCAAAACAAAGGCTGGGAGGAACTGACCGATGCAGCGATTCGTGCGCTCAACGCCCGCCGCGAGCATATCGTATTTATGCTCTGGGGCAGTTATGCCCAACGCAAAGGGCAGTTTATAGACCGCCGTCGCCATCTTGTTCTTGAAACCTCCCATCCGTCGCCGCTTTCGGTTTACCGCGGCTTTGACGGTTGCGGACACTTCTCCAAAGCCAACGCCTACCTCATTCAGCACGGTATTCCCCCTATTGATTGGTAATACGTTTCCCGTTGCCGCAATTTCTATTACAATTATTTTCCCCCCCCCCTCAGACGCGGCATCACGTCTCCATTCGCCAAACAAACGGGACTGTCTAACAAGTTTAGGCAGTCTCTTTTGTTGTAGTCCATTGTTTGTAAGGCAGTTGCAGTTGAGCAAACAAAAGGCATATCATAACTTGCTATAATATAGGCAGAAACCGCTTTATCACATATGAATCACATAAGAATCACATACGAATCACATATGAATATCATAGACCTGATAGTATAAGGTTAGGGAGAGGAAATGCTAAAATAGGCACAAAAAAGACTGTCTGTCTATGTTGTTATTGTGTTGTGTGTTGTGTGTTGTGTTTGTGTTATTTTTGTTAATTTCGTGACCTCATTCGTCTGTACGAAAAAACAATATATCTTTGCCAGTGAATATGTTTCATTCACATAAAAATTGCGCCCGACACGTATAAGGGGAAACAAATGAAAAAGTGTTTTATATATTTGTTTGTCGCAGTGGTTGCTTGCTGCGCAGCAGGGTGTTCTACAGGTCAGTATATAAACAACTCGCAAAATGTGAACCTCACCCAAACACAAGTCGTTCTCTCAGAAGCCAATTTCCGCGTGGTAAAACATGTATCCACCACCTTTGTTTACAAAAGTACGATGCGGAAGTTCAACGCAAATCAATTGCGGGAGAGTGCTTATGCAGCCTTGGTAAGAGAGGCGAATCTGACCGGTGCGCAAACGATTGTAAATGTAACAATGGAAATGCTGGAACGAAAAAGCGATTTTTTCTTTTTCAAGATATGCCAACAAGGCGTGTTAGTATCAGGAACCGTGATTGAATTTACCAAATAAAAACTTATCTGTTATGAATACGAAACTTATTTCATTGGTAGTGCTTCTTTTTATGGGTATTACCCTTCAGGCACAGAACAATCATTGTATTGAAAAAGGGCGCAAGATAAGCGTTATCATCACCCAGAAAATCAACTCCCCAAAAGACTTGAAGACCCCTACGGCAGAGGTGGCAGGCGATGTATATGACGAAGCAGGGGAGGTTGTACTTATCAAAAAAGGTACTCCTGTTTATACACAAGTTCGTTGCCATCGCGCCAATGTTACGGGCAGTGTAGGCGAAATCACTATTGTGCCGATTAGTACCCTTGCATACAACGAACGCGAGATTACTTTTGACGCAGAGCCGATAGTGTTCAGAGGCAATGAGAATGCCGTTTTCCGGTCACAGATGAAGGCAGTTGTAGCAAAAGGCACAGCCTTTATCGCCCCTATCGCGAATACGTACTGCTTCAATACGCAACTGCCCAAAGCGGAATAGAGGTACATTCTACAGATGTGCAATAAAAAAGACTGCCCTGGCAATAGGGCAGTCTTTTTTCAGTATCAATAATACTTGCGGGGTTTAGGCGAAGAGTTTGCCGAAGTCCTCTTGTGAGATGGATTTCTCTTCGAGTTTGACCACGCCTTTGAGGACATTGAAGATCTTGTTCTCGGCTACGCGCTCGATGATACCGCGTAGTTGGTTTTCTTTCTTGAGCATCTCCTGTGCATAGGAGGCGAGATACTGATCATCGATGTGCATCAGACCGTATTGCATAAACTGCATACGTGCCACCTCTTTGGCATACGCCTCGACTTCCTCTTTCTGCACATCAATTTTGAACTCTTTCATCAGTTGATCTTTCGCCAAGTGCCATTTGAGTTCCTCGAGCATTTTTGGAAATTCCTTGTCGAGTTCTTCGGCAGTCATTTTCTCGTTGGTAGCGAGTACCCAGCGTTTGAGGAAC
>DGIN01000034.1:14642-19221 GCA_002387325.1 Bacteroidales bacterium UBA4621
ACCGAATTTGTACTTGCTGTCCTCTGCCATATTCTGCTCAATCTCGGCTTTGATATGTGCGCGAAAATCAGCCTCGTCTTTGATGTTGTTCTCGCCGTAAACCTTGGCAAACAACTCACCGTTGATAGCAGCAGGAGCGTGGTGCGAAATGGTACGAATCTCGAAAGTGAAGTCCGAGTTCAGATCCTTGACCTCCTCTTTCTTCAGTCCCAGCATAGAGGCCACTTCGGTCTCGTTGCCGTAGGCTTTCATCGGGTTGAAGGTGATGACATCCCCTTTCTTTGCACCCTCGAAGAGTTTAGCCTGCTCCTTGTCCTGCATATATTCGGGGTTGAGCATAGCGTCTTCTTTGACGATGCCCCCCTCTTTCTGCTCGGTCATCAAGCCTTTGAGCACGTCGCCCGAAACATAGTTCTCGGTCTCGGTATATTCGCCGAAGCGGTCAGCATAAGCAGCCACCTGCTTGTTTACCATCTCATCGGTAACTTCGATGTTGTAGTATGTCAGTTTGTTGTGTCCGTTGAGTTTGGCATCGAACTCAGGTGCAACAGCGATGTCGAAAGCGAAAGTGAAAGTGTCCTGGTTCTCCAAGTCCATTTCGGGGGTCTGCTCGTTGTTGGGCAGCGGGTCACCGAGAACCTGCAGTTTGTTGTCCTCGATATACTTGCTCAGTTGCTCGCCGACCACTTTGTTCAGCACGTCAGCCAACACACCTTTGCCATACATCTTTTTCACTAAGCCTGCGGGTACCATACCCGGGCGGAAGCCGGGGATATTCGCCTTTTGGCGGATTTGTTTGAGTTCTTTCTGAACAGCCTCCTGGTAGTCTGCAGGCTCGATAGTGAGCGTGAGAACCATCTGCATGTCCTTGATTTCTGTTTGATTGAATTGCATATCTCTTTATTTTAGTTTATCCGTTTATTAGTTTATTCGTTTATGGTTTAACGGTTGGCGCGTTTGCGTTCGAGTTCGTCGAGGATGATTTTGCGCAAGCGCATGTGGTGAGGCGTAACCTCGACGTACTCGTCGCCCTTGATATATTCCAACGCTTCCTCGAGGCTGAACTTGATTGCGGGTGGGAGAACCGCCTTGTCGTCCGCCGATTTGGAACGCATATTTGTCAGGTTCTTGGATTTGACCACGTTGATGACGATGTCGCCCTCTTTGGAGTTCTCGCCGACCACCTGACCGGCATAGACCTCTTCTTGCGGGTCGATGAAGAAGCGCCCGCGGTCCTGCAGTTTGTCGAGCGCATACGCCGATGCGGTGCCGCCCTCCATAGCAATGAGCGAGCCGTTGACGCGGACAGGCATCTCACCCTTGTACGGCTGATATTCCAGGAAACGGTGCGCCATGATTGCCTCTCCCGCGCTCACGTTCATTACGTACGTGCGCATGCCCATGATGCCGCGCGAGGGGATGATGAACTCGAGGTGGATACGGTCGTTGACGAGTTCCATCTTGGTCATCTCCCCTTTGTGGACGGTAACAAACTCGATGATTTTGCCCGAACATTCCTCGGGGGTGTTCACGGTCAGTGCTTCGACCGGTTCGCACTTGACGCCATCGATTTCCTTGATAATCACCTGCGGCTGACCGACTTGCAGTTCATAGCCCTCGCGGCGCATAGTCTCGATAAGCACAGAGAGGTGCAGCACGCCGCGTCCGAAGACACGCCACGAGTTCTCGGTGGTGCCGCGCTCCACACGCAGGGCGAGGTTCTTTTCCAGTTCCTTGGTGAGACGCTCCTGGATATGGCGACTGGTAACGAGTTTGCCGTCCTTGCCGAAGAAAGGCGAGTCGTTGATAGTAAACATCATCGACATGGTCGGTTCGTCGATAGCAATCGGTTTGAGCGGTTCGGGGTTCTCGTAGTCGCAGATGGTGTCGCCGATCTCGAAGCCCTCGATACCGATCAGCGCACAGATGTCTCCGCTCTTGACCTCGTCGGTCTTCACGTGTCCCATGCCTTGGAAAGTATGGAGTTCCTTGATTTTGGTCTTGACCATTTTGCCGTCTTTCTTGGCAAGCGTAACATTCATACCGTCGCGCAACGTACCGCGGTGTACGCGCCCGATAGCGATACGACCGACGTAGGCATTGTAGTCGAGACTGGTAATGAGCATCTGCGGGGTACCTTCCAGTTCCTCGGGGGCGGGGATGTACTCGATGATAGCGTCCATGAGGGCGGTCAGGTCGGTGGTCGGCTTGCGCCAGTCGGTGGACATCCAGCCGTTCTTTGCCGAACCATAGATAGTCTGGAAATCCAACTGGTCGTCGGTGGCATTGAGGTTCAGCATCAGGTCGAAGACCTCTTCCTGCACCTCGTCGGGACGGCAGTTGAGTTTGTCCACTTTGTTGATGACCACGATGGGTTTGAGGTTGAGTTCCAATGCTTTTTGCAGCACGAAACGTGTCTGCGGCATAGGTCCCTCGAAAGCGTCCACGAGCAGCAGTACGCCGTCCGCCATATTGAGCACACGCTCCACCTCGCCGCCGAAATCGGCGTGCCCCGGAGTATCTATCACATTGATCTTGTAGCCCTTATATTCGATAGCGACGTTTTTGGCAAGGATAGTGATACCTCGCTCGCGCTCCAAGTCGTTGTTATCCAATATCAACTCGCCTTTCTGCTCATTGTCGCGGAACAGATGGGCAGTGTACAACATCTTGTCAACCAAGGTGGTTTTGCCGTGGTCAACATGCGCGATGATTGCTATGTTTCTAATTTTCTGCATAGGTGCAACAATAAATATCTCTTTTTTACCTTATCAAACTAAAAAGCCTGCAAAGTTACGACAAAATTCTTACATACACAAATTTTGACTGATTTTGCCATAGCACGCAGTTCAACTTGCGGGTATAGTTGTATATATCGCAAAAAAGCAGTAACTTTGCAGGCAAATCAAACAATCAGCAAATCAAACAATCAGTACAATGAACATCTCCATAGTTGTCCCCCTATTCAACGAAGCCGAGTCGCTACCGAAATTATATGAATGGATTGCACGGGTAATGGAAGAGAACCATTTCTCGTATGAAATCATTTTTGTAAACGACGGCAGCACCGATGGTTCGTGGCAGGTGATAGAGGGGCTGAAAGCACAAGCCGAAGCGTCATCCCTGCAAGGCGAGGTGCATGGTATCTGTTTTCGTCGCAATTATGGCAAGTCAGCGGCTCTATACTGCGGTTTTCGTGCAGCACAAGGCGATGTGGTCATCACGATGGATGCTGATTTGCAAGATTCCCCCGACGAGATACCCGGACTCTATCGTATGATTACCGAAGAGGGTTTCGACCTTGTATCGGGTTGGAAGAAAAAACGCTATGACAACAAACTGACCAAGAACCTTCCCAGCAAACTTTTCAACGCCACAGCCCGCAAGGTTACTGGCATACCTCTCCACGATATGAACTGCGGTCTGAAAGCCTACCGCAAGGAAGTGGTAAAGAATATAGAGGTATTCTCCGAGATGCACCGTTACATTCCTTATTTGGCAAAGAATGCAGGTTTTACCAAGATTGGCGAAAAAGTGGTGGTTCACCACAAGCGCGAGTTCGGCGTGTCGAAATTCGGTATGAACCGTTTTATCAACGGTTATTTGGATTTGATGACGCTGTGGTTTCTCAACCGGTTCGGCAAGCAGCCGATGCATTTCTTCGGTTTGATCGGTTCACTAATGTTCTTAATCGGTTTGGTGGCCATTATAGTGGTGGCGGCAATGAAACTGCACGCCTTATCTACCGGTGTACACGCTATGCTGCTGGGTACCAACCCTTATTTTCACATCGCCATACTGATGATGATACTGGGCTGTATGCTCTTTCTGTCCGGTTTTCTCGGCGAACTGATTATCCGCAATTCCCAGTCGCGCAACGACTATCTGATTAAAGAAGAGATTTAACCCACAAGAAACAGACTCATACCCATACGCATAAAAAAGCAGAGGCTGTCCCGATACGGGGAAGTCTCTGTTTTTTATTCCATACAGCAGACGGGTTTTTATTCCATACAGCAGACGGAGTGGCGGTTACAACAATGTTTTGGCTTCGTCTTTGAGGGCGGAGAGTGCGATGGAGTTAGGTGTGTCGCCGTTGGTAGCGTAGGCGGTAATGAGGGTTTTGGCATAATCAAGGCTTCCGCTTCCCTCCGGCATAGAAGCCGCTATGGCAGTTACAAAGGCTCCCATCTCGTCGCGAGCGTGTATGATTTTGTCCCACACCTCGTTGCTGACGTAGATTTGCTGGCTCAGATTGTGGTCGTACTCCAAACGGATAGTACGGAGCAGTTGCTGTTGCACCTGCGGGAGGGTCATTTCCTGCAGGTTCATCTCCATCAACATACGTTCCGGCGTAGTACGTTCAAGCAGGAGGGTCAGACGCTCATAGGCACGGAGGCGTACAGGTGATATTTCTTTTTGGGAAAGGCGTTTGAGTTCCCAAAGGCGTTTCTGCTGCTCGTTGTTGAACAGTTTGTGCATTACAAGCCATGTTGCGAACAGCACGATGAGTGCGGGGATTGAATAAGCCAGTATTTCCATTTATATGAATTATGAATTATCAATAGTTCGTTAAAAA
>DGIN01000024.1:0-13750 GCA_002387325.1 Bacteroidales bacterium UBA4621
GTTTCTAAATGGACACTATATAACCGCAATCACCTTTATAAGACATCGTTATGGCACAATTATTGTAATTTTTAGGCAATATATATCATTTGAGAACACAAAAACGGTATGAAAATAGTTGTATTTACAGGTGCGGGCGTGAGTGCCGAAAGCGGTCTCGGAACATTCAGAGACGCAGACGGGCTATGGGAGAAATACCGCATAGAAGACGTGTGTACCCACGAGGCGTGGCTGCGCAACCCGCAACTGTGTGTGGATTTCTACAACGCACGCCGCCGTGATACGCTTGCCGCACAGCCCAATGCCGCCCACTTGGCGATTACCCGTTTGCAGAAAGCGTTTCCCGACACGGAGATTATCACGCAGAACATCGATGATCTGCACGAGCGTGCCGGTTCGACCCATATCACGCACTTGCACGGCGAGATAACCAAACTGCGTTCGGATATCAACGAGACAGCCACCGTGCCGCTGCAAGGGTGGGAGCAGCACTACGGCGACCGGCATCCGGACGGCAGTCTGCTGCGCCCATACGTGGTTTTCTTCGGCGAGAATGTACCCTATTTCCCCGTGGCGTGCAACATTGCTTCGCAGGCGGATATTATGATTGTGGTAGGCACAAGCCTGAATGTCTATCCGGCAGCATCGCTATTAGAGTACGTGTCCCGCACCGCCAAGATATATGTGGTTGATCCGGGGCTGCCAGATTTCGGAATCTACCGCGACAGGATAACGCATATCCGCGAGAAAGCATCGGTGGGAGTGCCGCAGTTGGTGGAACAACTGATCAATGAATTGATAAATTAGCAAATTAGGATTTCGAAAGGTTGCGAATGGTTTTTTACCGGCTTCGCAACCTTTCTTTTTTATTGAAACACAAGCCTTTTCGCATCATAGCGATGTATGTACGAAACGAAAGGAAATAAAAGCCGCTTCATTCTTTGTCTATTTTAGGGAACGGGAGTAACTTTGCGGGCAGAGATGTTACCTACTGAAATTATGAAAACCAATCTTTCTTCCCAAATCTCGCTGTCGCGCGTATCGCCGAAGTTGTACCGCACGGATGACGTACTCGAAATGAGTCGCATCAGCCGTATGGAGAAAATACCGACCACTATCTATGAGACCGCCAAAGAGGGTTCGCAGGCGGTTGCCAGACTGATTGCCGACCGTATCCGGCAAAAGCAGGCTGAAGGAGAGAAATTCGTCTTCTCGTTAGTCTGCGGGCGCAGTATGACCGACATCTTTGCCGAGTTGGTGCGTTTGTATGATGAAGAGAAACTGAGTTTCCGCAATGTAGTGCTGTTCAACCTGTTCGAGTACTATCCGCTGCAATCGCCGGTGCAAGGCTGCTACGGACAGATTAAAGAGCAATTGATCGACCATGTGGATATCCGAAATGAGAACATCTATACATTCGACGGCACAATGGACCAGCGCGACCTTATCCCGATGATGTCGCGCTGCGAGCGCAAGATACAGGAATATGGGGGCGTAGATCTGCAACTGTTGGGTATCGGGCGGAGCGGAAATATCGGCTTCAACGAACCGGGTTCATCGATGTCAAGCAACACTCGCTTGGTCATTCTCGACACTATCTCGCGCGATGAGGCTAAGAATATGTTCGGTACTATCGAGCAGGTGCCCGCATCGGCTATCACGATGGGTATCGGTACGATACTGCGTGCCAAAGAGATTGTATTGGTGGCATGGGGCGAACACAAAGCCGACCGCCTGCTGGCAGCCGTGGAGGGACAACCCGACACCGCCTGCCCTGCCTCGGCACTGCAACTGCACAGCAATGCACATATCGTCTGCGACCTGAGTGCCGCCACCCAACTGACACGTATCCACCACCCGTGGCTCGTTACATCCTGCGACTGGGACAACCAACTGACCCGCCGTGCTATTGTATGGCTCTGCCAGCAGACGGGCAAGCCTATACTGAAACTGACCAACCGCGACTACAACGACTACGGGCTGAGCGAACTGATCACCCTGCACGGGTCGGCATACAACTGCAACATACGTATCTTCAACGACCTGCAGCATACTATCACGGGCTGGCCCGGCGGCAAGCCCAATGCCGACGATACCGACCGCCCCGAGCGTGCCAACCCTTATCCCAAAGATGTACTGATCTTCTCCCCCCACCCCGACGACGATGTCATCTCGATGGGCGGCACGTTTGCCCGCCTCATCAAGCAGGGGCATAACGTACATATCGCCTACGAGACCAGCGGGTGCATCGCCGTATGCGATGACGAGGTCATCCGTTTTATGGATTTCATACGCGGTTTCGACCGTCTGCACCCGACGGGAGGCGACCTTATCGAAAGCAAGTATCGGGAATATACACATTTCCTATCACAAGAGAAAACCGGTGACCAAGACACGCGCGAGATACTCGACCTCAAAGCCCTTATCCGCCGCGGGGAAGCCACTGCCGCCTGCCGCCATATGGGGTTGCCTACCGACCATATCCATTTCCTCAATCTGCCTTTCTATGAGACAGGAACCATCAAAAAGGGCAATTTGAGCCAAAAGGATGTAGATATTGTGAAGCAGATTATCCTGGATGTTCACCCGAATGAGATGTTTGTAGCAGGCGACCTTGCCGACCCGCACGGCACGCACAAGGTGTGTCTTGATGCCGTATTGGCAGCGTTGGACGAACTGAAAGACAGCGAGCCTTGGTTGCGCGACTGCCGTATATGGATGTACCGCGGTGCATGGATGGAATGGGAAGTGGATCTGATAGAGATGGCGGTGCCGATGTCGCCCGAGGAACTGCGTTTCAAGCGCAATACGATACTCAAACACCAGTCGCAGATGGAGTCGGCGCCGTTTATGGGCAACGACGAGCGGCTCTTCTGGCAGCGTGCCGAAGACCGCAACCACGCCACTGCCGAACTGTATGCCCGTCTCGGACTCGCCAACTACGAAGCCATCGAGGCGTTTGTGCAGTATAAACTCAATTAACAAGTAAGAATTAATAATTAACATGCAGAGCGGGTGAAAGGATTCCGCCAAATATAATCAAAAATTATTCAAATATTAGTATCATTAACACTCTCAACTTCTAAACTCTTTCAACTGCTCATAAACTTATCAACTCCTCAACTTCTAAACTATTATGAAAGACATCATTTCGCAATTTGCCATCCCGAACGAGGTGGAGCAGCCGCAGCCGCTCAAGATCGGTTTTATCAACGACAGTTACATCGTCCGTGCCAAACACCCGGGCGAGACATCCTATTTTCTGCAGCATATCAACCACCACATCTTCGAGAACGTGGAGGGGTTGCAACAGAACATACAGCGTGTAACCGACCATATCCGCCACAAACTGCAGGACGCAGGCGAAACCGACATCGACCGCAAGGTGCTGCGCCTGATTCCCACCAAGGACGGACAACTCTACTACCGCACCCCGGACGGCGAGTATTGGCGTGTGTATGTATTGATAGAGAATGCGTCTTCACAGGAGCGTGTTACACCGGAGTCTGCCGAATTAGCCGGCGAGGCTTTCGGGCGGTTTCAGAACCAATTGTCTAACCTGCCTTTCTCGGAACTATGCGAGTCCATTCCGAATTTCCACAATATGGAGTTTCGTCTGCAGCAGTTGGACGAAGCCGTACAAGCCGACTATGCGCACCGTCTGCACGACACGCTGGATATACTCCGTGCGCTCAACAGCCGCCGCGAGGAGATGTGTATGGCGGAACGCCTGTTCCGCGAGGGCAAACTGCCCAAACATATCAACCACTGCGACACGAAGGTGAACAATATGCTCTTCGACGAGCAGGGCAAGCCGCTCTGCATTGTCGATTTGGATACCGTAATGCCGGGGTATGTGCTGAGCGATTTCGGTGATTTTATGCGTACCGCCGCCAACACGGGTGCCGAGGACGATGTGTGTCTTGACAATATACACGTGGATATGAACATCTTCGAGGCATACACCCGCGGCTACCTGCGTGAGGCAAAGTTTCTGACCCCCATTGAGAAGCAACTGCTGCCATTCGGCTGCCGCCTGCTCAGTTATATGCAGACCGTCCGTTTCTATACCGACTACCTCAACGGCGACACCTACTACAAGATACAATATCCCGAGCACAACCTTGTCCGCACCCGCGCCCAACTGCGCCTGGTGGAAGAGCAAGAAAAAGTGCAGAAAGAGATGGAACGGATAGTAGCGAAATACTGTACACCTATCCTATAACTATCCTATAACTATCCTATAACCATCCTATAACGAATCACATACACCCGATAGCATAAGGACAGGGTAAAGAAAAGGTCGCCTGACGGAATGTCCAGCGACCTTTTTGTATGCATTTGCTATGTTTTTCCAGCAGTCCTTACTGATGCTGCGGGCGGAGGAGGTCGTTCACCGTCTTGACGGGATTGAAAGTAGAAACGGGGACTTCCACGAAGATGGTGTTCCAGTGTGCCATTGCCCCGTTCCACAATCCGGGCAACTCCAACGCTAATAGTTCCTTGCCGTCTTTCGACTTATGGGAGATAAAACCCGTCTGCGGATCAACATAGTCGGGGAGGTGGAACTTGTTGCCCTGATAATCACGAATGGCGCACACCAGATCCACGGGGTTGAAATGGGTTGATTGCGCCATCAACTCGGGGTCGTTGATCTGGCTTGACTCCAGAATCTGGTAGGATATAGAGCCGTCGGCATCGCGTACGAGGAACGGTCCGCCGCCGGGTTCGCCCGTGTTCTTCACCACGCCGCAAACACGAATCGGGCGGTTGAGACGCGCACGCTCCTCGTCGGACAGTGTCGGGTCTTGCAGACGCTCGAAGATACGTTTCTGCTCCGTAACCAGCACACCTGCCAGCACTTGTTTGTAATGCACCGTATCTTTCTTCAAGCGGTCGGGTACCACATTATCGATATTCTTGATAAACACAATATCGGCGTCTTGCTGATTGAGGTTCTCTATCAATGCCCCGTGTCCGCCCGGACGGAAAAGCAGTTTGCCGTCCTTATCACGGAAAGGTGTGCCGTCGGCATTGGCTGCGAGTGTGTCGGTAGAGGGCATTTGCTCCGAGAACGAGATGTCGTAGCGCACACCATATTTCTCTTGGTATTTCTGCAGATGTTCGGCAATATGCCGGCGGAAAAGCGGCAGATGCCGGTGCGAAACCGTAAAATGCAGTGCCGACACCCCGTTGCTTGCGGCATAGAGGGCACCTTCGACCAAATGCTCCAATGCAGGTGTACGTGCGCCATCGCGGTATTTATGGAATAGCAGCAAGCCCTTTGGCAAGTCGCCATAGTGCATATCGTACAACAGATGGCGCACCGCCTCTTGTCCTGTCAGTCCTGCCAGTTCACTACCGAAAGCGAAATCATCGATATGGGTCAGGAACATCTGAATAAACTCGGTCTCCACCCCGTCTTCAAGATACTGAAACAGGTTTTTGAACATTCGGCTTGCCGCACCGCTGGCGGGTACGAACTTCAAGATTTTATGGTTTTCGGCGAGATATTGCTGCCAAGCGGCAATGTATTCTTCCTGCTCTTTGCGTGTGAGCGCAAGGATGCCTTTGCCTTTTTTGGTGGAAGCAGGTGCCACGATGTCCAATGCGGGGAAACCCGTGCGGAAATGCTCCATCTGCTGTTCGGCTTTTTCGAGCGAGATGCCGTGCGCCTCCAGTTGCTCAATGTCTTGCGAAGTAAATAATGTGTCCATAGTTTTATTAGTTTGCCGCAAAGTTACGCATTTATTTGGATATATGCAAAAAAAAGCGTAACTTTGTCCGCAGATTTAACGTGGTGCATTGCGTGCCAGAGGAGACACACATAATGAAAAATATAGCATTTATCATCAACCCCATTTCGGGGACACAGAATAAAAAGAAACTGCCCAAACAGATACAGCAACTGCTTGACCAAGAGCAATGGCTGCCCAACATCGTCTTTACGGAACGCGCCGGACATGCCACCGAACTGGCACAGCAGTTTGCCCGTATGGGCTTCGATGCCGTGGTGGCAGTAGGCGGCGATGGCACGGTGAACGAGGTGGCACGCGGGCTGCGCGACACCGAGACGGCAATGGGTATCCTGCCGATGGGTAGCGGGAACGGCTTTGCCCGCCATATAGGCATCCCCGTGCAGACAAACCGCGCCATAGAGATGCTCAACCATTGCGAGCCGATACGCGCCGATTACGGGCTTGCCAACGGACGGCTGTTCGTCAGCACCTGCGGCACCGGGTTCGACGCACTGATTGCCGACCAGTTCGCCGGTTCTACCAAACGCGGGTTTAAGACCTATTTCGAAAATATAGTCAAGGACGTACTGACCTACAAAGCACAGACCTATCACCTGGTAGGCGAGGGCATCGATGTAACGCACAAGGCGTTTCTGATTACGTTCGCCAACGCGAGCCAGTGGGGCTACGAGGCGTATATCGCACCTAAGGCAAGTATTCAGGACGGCAAGATGGACATCTGTATTATGAGCAGTTCCGCCCTACTCGGTGCACCGGGACTGGCATTACGCCTGTTCACCAAGAGCATTGACAACAGCCTGTTTATGGATACTATCCGCACCCGCGAAATCACCCTCGAGCGCGAAGAGGCAGCCCCCTTCCATATCGACGGCGACCCCGTGGAGATGCCCAAGGATATCCATATCCGCATCGTTCCTGACGGCTTGAAAGTCCTCGCTGAAAAACGGTTTTAGCATTCAAGCCACGAAAGAAATATAGAACATTCTACTCTGTGGCACAAAGTAGGGAGGATGCGCATAGGATAGGCTACCCTTGAGCAATAGAAATATAGAACATTTATGACCATACGTTTTATCAACAAAAGCAACAATCCGTTGCCAAAATATGAGAGTGCGCAAGCCGCAGGAATGGACATCCGCTGTTTTTTGAGCGAACCCGTTACACTGCAGCCCCTTGAGCGCAGACTGCTGCCTACGGGACTCTATCTCGAACTGCCCGAAGGCTACGAAGCGCAGATCCGCCCACGCAGCGGACTGGCACTCAAACGCGGACTGACCGTACTCAACAGCCCCGGTACCATTGATGCCGACTACCGCGGAGAAATAGGTATCATCCTGATCAACCTGAGCAACGAACCGCAGACAATCGAGTCGGGCGAGCGCGTGTGCCAGATGGTCATCGCCCGCCACGAGCAACCCGAGGTTGCGGAAGTGGAGAGCCTGAGCGAGACCGAACGCGGTGCAGGCGGTTTCGGACACAGCGGCATCAAATAATTAACAATGTACAATTAACAATTAACATACATATCGGGTTTATATTTGGATGAAGCGTATAGTTTCGATATTCCTTTTTTCTGTTTGTGCTTTTTCGCTGTCGGCAAAAAAACAACAGCCGCAGCCACTGAGCGTGGAGCGTGAGCAGCAGTTCACCTACTATTTCTATGCCGCCAAGCAAAACCTTGATATGGAGCAATACCCCGAGGCATTGATGCAACTGCTGTTCTGCGAGCAACTCAACCCGCAAGACGCCACTACCAAGGACTATCTCGGCGTAATCTACAATGCCCTCAAGCAACCCGAAAAAGGATTTGAGTATTTCCGCCAAGCCTACCTGCTTGACCCGCGCGATCATTGGTTTCACTACGCCCTGTCGCTCTACAAGAACGAGGACAAGCAGGCGCGCAAAGAGTTGCTTACCGTAATGGAACAAGCCACACGTATCAACCCGAAGGATGCGTCCGTCTGGGACTACATGCGCCAAGCCGCCCTCGTGAACGGCAAATACAAACAAGCCATTCAGGCACAAGACCGCATCGACCAACTGCAGGGCTACGATGGTATGAGTGCTATCAACCGCTATCGGATATATGTCATCCAAGGCAAGTTGAAAAAAGCCATTCAGGCGATTGACGACTACCTCGCCCTCTATCCTGACGACCTGCAGTTTCTTCTCTTCCGTGCCGAACTGCTGACCGCCACCAATGCACCGACGGCGCAACTGCTTGATAACTACGAGCATATCTTGCGTATCGACCCCGTGAACCTGATGATACTCAACAACTACGCCTACCTGCTTGCCACCACGGGTGGCGACCTGCGCAAGGCGGAGCAGATGAGCCAACAGACTATTCGCGAGCAACCGGAGAACGCCACGTTCCTCGACACCTACGCATGGATACTCCACCTGCAAGGGCAGGACTCGCTGGCGGCTTTCTATATCCGCAAAGCCATGCAGAATGCTGCCCCCGACGAGCGCACGGAAATAGAAGCCCACTACCACGTCATTATCAAATAAATATGGATTTACGCATTCTCAAATATATCCTGCGCGAGTGCCGCAACGCCATTCAGCGGACAACCCGAAACGTCTTTGCCATTGCCACCAAAGTGGTGTTTGGCACGGCTTTTGAAATCGTAACGGTGGTGGCTCTGTCGGCAGGTTTCTGTATCGGTTTTACGAGTTGCCACACCACAAAGCATATCGCCCAAACAGAGACACCGATTGTGGAAGAACCCGCACCGCAGTGGCACACGTGCCTTATGCAGAACGCACAAGCCGTGGTTACACTCGGCAACGAGACTCTGCGTGCCAACTGTACCCTGCAGACCGTGCGCGACTCGATGATGGTGCTGAGCATTATGCCCATGCTCGGTATAGAAATGCTCCGCATAGAGGCTACTCCCGCACAGGTGACGGGTATCGACAAGATCAACCGCCGGTATGCCGTTGCTACCTACGACGATATCAACCGCTATCTGACACCCTCCGTTACGTGGCACGACCTGCAAGCCCTCGCCACCGGGGAACTGCCCACCGGCGACAAAGAGGCATTTGTAGGCTATACGGCAGGCAAACAGACTATTATGCTGCGTATCATCTACCCCGAGCGGCAGTTGGACGTACCTGTACGCACCCAAGCCGCCAACCTGTCACGCTTCCAACAAACAGACATCCGACAGTTACTTAAATGAAACGACTCTTTCTATATATATGTGCCGCCTGCTTCGTTTTGAATACAAATGCAGAGTCGGTCAAGAACCTGCAAAAGAAGCAGCAGGAACTGCAAAAGCAGATCGAGAACACCAACAAGATGCTCAATCAGACCAAGCAGAACGAAACCGCCACACTCAACAAGTTACAGTTGCTGAACAAGAACATCAAGACGCAGCGGCAACTTATCCATACTCTCGGCAACGAGATAACCGCCCTCGACGATGAGATGGTTCTCCTCGGACAGAAGCGCGATTCGCTCCAGTCCGACCTTGAGACCTACAAAGCCGACTATGCCCGTCTCGTGCGCGAAAGCCACTATGCACAGATGCAGCAGTCGCCCCTACTCTTTCTGCTGTCGTCCGACAGTTTCCAGCAGATGGTGCGCCGCATACGCTATATGCAGGAGTTTGCCAAATACAGGCAGGAACAAGTAGAACGTATTGAGCGTACGCAAACTGAGATTGACATTCAAAACAATGCACTTCAGGAACACCGCAAGAGCAAACAGGATGCCCTGCAAAGCCGCAAACGGCAGCAGGAAAATCTGGCACGCGATGAGAAAAAGCACAAGAACATGCTCACGCAACTGAAGAAACAGGAGAAAAACCTCGGTGCGCAACTAAAAAAACAGCAGCAACAGGCAGCCCGGCTCAACAAGAAAATAGACGAGATGGTACGCAAGCAGACTGCCACCAAGACCACTCTCACCAAGGAACAGAAACTCGTGGCAGGCGGCTTTGAGCAGAACAAAGGCAAACTGCCGTGGCCGGTGGAGAAAGGTTTTATCAGCGGTCAGTTCGGCAAACAGCAACACCCTGTGTATGAACATGTGGTTACCGACAACAAAGGCATCTACCTGCAAACCACCGCAGGTGCTGCCGCACGGGCGGTCTATAAAGGGGAAGTTACGAGTTGTTTCCTTGTGGGCAACACCTACGCCGTTATTGTGCAGCACGGTAATTACCGCACAGTTTATTCCAATCTGAGCAAGTTGGCTGTCAAGCAAGGGGACAAAGTGGAGACCAAGCAGAAACTCGGCACCATCTATTCAGACCCCGAGCAGGACAACAAGACGGAACTCTATTTCCAAGTATATAAAGACCGCGCTATCCTCAACCCGAGTCTGTGGCTGTGCAAATAGGACAATGGACAATGGACAATGAATAATGGACGAATATGAAATATAGATTTTTGATACTTACTTTCTTTGCGGCACTGCTGGTAGGCTGCAAAGAGAATCAATGGTTGGACTGGAAAGCACAGAACGACCTTTGGTTGGAGCAGAACATTGCAGTTCATCAAGGTGACCCGAACTTCCACGTTCTGTCCGACGGTCTGCAATACCGCATTATTGCCGACCCGACACCCGACGATACACAAGCGAAAGCAAGCAGTACCGTTAGGTGTGACTATACAGGAACACTCATTAACGGATACGAATTTGACCGCGGCAATGGAACCTCATTCAGTATGTCGAACCTCGTAAGCGGTTTCTCGGAAGCCTTACGCAAGATACATAAGAATGGCGATATAGAAATCTATATTCCCTATTACTTGGGTTATGACGAAGAGGTTTTCTCCAACGACAAGATTGGTGATGCCGAGGGCAATGGTACGGAGGGGACACAGAGTTATATTCCGCCCTATTCGGTGATGATTTTTACCGTCCATCTAAGCGATGTGTATTAATTGATATGCGGCGTCTGTGGCATTATATATTGCCCGCATTGCTCTTTCTGTGTACGGCATGCGAGGATACCACTTTCCGCAGTTCGGTTCCCTATTATCCTGTTTCCGCGAAGATAGACACCCGCTTGGCGTTTTTCGTGCATTTCAAGCCTGCAAATGTCTATTCCTATACTATTTTGGACAAGGACGGCTACCATTTCAACGGACAGACCTTGCCCCGTCAAGCCATAGGCGATATGTTCGGCTATGCGGGTGTGGTGGTTTTTATAACAGGCAACAGCGAATATATGGCTTACGACTTATGCTGCCCCAAATGCTTGCGTCAGGACAAGCCTGTAGAGACAGACGGTCTGTTTGCCACCTGTCCCGTGTGCGGCGAGCAATACAACCTGGATGTGTATGGTACGCCCTCACAAGGTATCTCCCACGAAGCACTGCGCCGCTACTCCACTCTCTACTCCGGTGAGATACTCACCGTCCGCAACTAACGCAACGCCATTAACGTGTAATCATTAACGCAACGCCACTAACGCACATCCACTAACAATGATACTCTCTTCCGAAGTAATACGAATCGGCACTCTCCGCCGCCCGCACGGCAAGCAGGGCGAGATACAATGCCAGATGGACAACGAGTACTGGGACAATGCCGAAGCCGACTTTCTCATTCTCGATACAGACGGTATTCTTGTGCCGTTCCGTGTGGAAGACTGGCGCGGGAAAGGGGCTGATACATTGATTTTCCGTTTATCGGGTGTTGATACCGAGGAGCGGGCTGCCCGTCTGACCGGTTGCACCGCCTATATGCTCCGCCGCGACCTGCCAGAGGAGGAACAGGAACAGATGACATGGCAGAACCTTGCGGGCTACACCGTAGAGGATGACACACAGGGCAACTTGGGCAGAGTACTGTCGGTGGACGAATCGACTATCAACACTCTCCTCGAAATGGAAGACGGTCGTTTGCTCCCTATTCACGAAGACCTCATCCGCCATATTGACGATCGGCAGCGTATTCTCTATGTCTCTCTGCCCGAGGGTTTGTAGTATTTTCCTTAACAGCCGAAACAGGTATGAAGAAACTATCCACACAAGAGATGAACCGCCTCACGCCTGAGGCATTCCGCCAAGCCGATAAACTGCCGTTTGTGGTTGTATTAGACAATGTCCGCAGCCAGCACAATGTAGGGGCGGTGTTCCGTACTGCCGATGCGTTCCTGTTAGAGGGGGTGTATCTGTGCGGTATATGTTGCAGTCCGCCGAATGCGGAGATACACAAGACGGCACTCGGTGCGGAACAGACCGTGGTCTGGCAGTATTTTGACAGCACGCCGGAGGCAGTCCGTGCGCTCCACGAGCGTGGTTACTGCGTCTATGCCATTGAGCAGGCACACGACTCGATTACTCTTGAGCAAGCCAAACAGGAACTGCTTGCCACCAGGGCTAATAAGTCCGATGAGACCAATAAGCCAAATGGTATTGCCGTTGTTATGGGTCACGAGGTGTTTGGTGTACAGCAAGAAGTGGTGGACGCTTGTGATGCGTGTATCGAGATACCGCAGTACGGTACCAAGCATTCGCTCAATGTAAGCGTTACCGCCGGTATTGTGCTATATGAACTCTCTACCGCTATGCGGCAATAACAACAGAACGAATACAAAGACGGCTGTCCGACAATAGTCAGACAGCCGTCTTTGTATTTCCTTGCGGCAGTTTGCTCTTATCCCAGATAGGTTTGGAGTGTTTTGCTGCGTTGTCCCGTATAGAGTTTTCGGATGGCTTTCTCTTTTATTTGGCGGACACGTTCACGGGTAAGGTGGAGTTCCTCCCCAATTTCCTCGAGGGTCTTTTCCGGTGTACCTATACCGAAGAACTTGCGCAGGATGTCCGCTTCGCGCGGAGTGAGTGTAGCCAAGGCACGTGCAATCTCGGTGGAGAGGGATTCGTTAATCAGTCCGCGGTCGGCATTGGGTGAGTCTTCATTGACCATGACATCAATCAGGCAGTTGTCCTCGCCCTCTACAAACGGTGCGTCCACACTGACGTGGCGTCCTGACATTTTGAGGGTATCGGCGATTTTGTCCACGGGAATATCCAGTTCCTCTGCCAGTTCCTCTGCCGATGGTTTGCGTTCATGCTCCTGCTCGAAGCGCTGGTATGCCTTGTTGATTTTGTTGAGCGAGCCTACCTGGTTGAGCGGCAGTCTTACGATACGGGATTGCTCTGCAAGGGCTTGTAGAATAGACTGGCGGATCCACCACACGGCATAGGAGATAAACTTGAAGCCCCGTGTTTCGTCGAATTTCTCTGCAGCCTTGATGAGTCCGAGGTTTCCCTCGTTGATAAGGTCCGGGAGACTGAGTCCCTGGTTCTGATACTGTTTTGCCACCGACACGACGAAGCGGAGGTTCGAGCGTGTCAGTTTTTCCAAAGCGGCACGGTCGCCATTGCGGATACGACCTGCCAATTCCACTTCTTCCTCGACCGTGATGAGTTCCTCCCGTCCGATTTCTTGGAGATACTTGTCGAGCGAAGCGGATTCCCGGTTCGTAATGGATTTAGTAATTTTTAATTGACGCATAGTTTAGTTTCGGTTGCCAGCCGCCACGTTACTCTATTAACGGAGTGCGTTGCAAAGACAACAGCATCAGTCTGTAGAGACAATGCCGTCATCTTCAGAGCGGTTCTTAACCACTTTGTTTTAGAAATGATATGTGATTCGGTCGGGATTCGAACCCGAGACCCACAGCTTAGAAGGCTGTTGCTCTATCCAGCTGAGCTACCGAACCCTGTTGTATTGTGTTCCTCAAAAGAGGACTTGCACGGTGCGTTTTTGCGTTTTCCGTTGAATTTTCCGTTGCTTCCGCCGGAACACTAACAGTTCCGATTCGGCAAAAAGCGTGCAAAGGTACGATTTTTTTTTGATATTTCCAAATAGGATTTGCGTTTTTTCGTATAAATCAAGAAATTAGAAGGTGTTTGGAAATCTATACACGGAATATGGTACAGTCGGCAATATACTGCTCATCTATAATAGGTTACTGCTTTATCACCCAAGAATCACCCAAGAATCACCTAAGAATCACCTA
>DGIN01000024.1:13806-18193 GCA_002387325.1 Bacteroidales bacterium UBA4621
AGAATCACCTAAGAATCACCTATGCTTATCAACACGAGAGTAAAGGGAGAGTAAAGGGCTAATAAAACGATACGTGGTGTGGTGGGTGCGTGTGTGGGTGGTGTGTGGGGGGGGGGATTTTTAGGGCAAGCGCATCAAAGCAGTAACATACCAAGCGGGGGATAGGGGCTATGGGCATCCAGACAGCATCAAAAAGACATATCAGGGTTATAATAGTTCGGCAAATAGTTCGGCGAAGGTGATAACTATGCGGGACGCATCGTCTCCATAAGCACAGTGGGCTTCGTGTCGCTATGAAAGCACCCCCATTTCGCTCACGGGCTTACGGGGATTCCGCAGGCATTCAGTGCGTATTCGTTTGACGATGCGGGACGCATCGTCTCCATAGTGCGTAGTATGGTCAAGCGGTTTGCGGCAAATCGACCGCGGACGAGGGCGTCCGCGTCCCCGGAAGTGATGTCTGCGTCACCCTGCGATGTCATTTGTGGCAAAAATCCTAATAATTACGTTTCTGTAATGTGCAAATGAAATTGTTAATGTGTGATGCGGTTGCGGGTGGGGCAACAAATTGTAGAGATTAAGAGTTTGGCACAAAGTTTGCATACGCTTTGACGTGCAAGAAACAATGCAAAAACAATCATTCAGAACCTCTGTGATTTTATTGTTTTTCTGAAGTACGGAACAGTGTTTCCTGAAGTACGAAGTGTTGTTTTCGGGAGTACGGAACGGGATCTTGTTTCCAGAAGCACGTAACATTGAAAAAACTCAATATCAAAATACAACTATGCAAACAACTGTAGATATCCGCGAACTGCAAGAGCGCATTGAGCGCGAGAGTTCGTTTGTAGATGCCCTGACCTTAGGTATGAACCAAGTGATTGTCGGGCAGAAGCACCTTATTGAAAGCCTGCTGATAGGTCTGTTGTGCGACGGCCATATTCTGTTGGAGGGTGTGCCGGGTTTGGCAAAGACGCTGGCTATCAAGACATTGTCAGATTTGATAAAAGCCGATTTTTCCCGTATCCAGTTCACTCCCGACCTGTTGCCTGCCGATGTACTGGGTACACAGATTTACTCGCAGAAGACGGAGGAGTTCCATATAAAGAAAGGTCCGATTTTTGCCAATTTTGTTTTGGCTGACGAGATTAACCGTGCGCCCGCAAAGGTGCAGTCGGCTTTGCTCGAGGCGATGCAGGAGCGCCAGATAACGATTGGGGAGGAGACTTTCAAGTTGGGCGATCCGTTTTTGGTACTGGCTACGCAGAACCCGATTGAGCAGGAGGGTACGTATCCGCTGCCCGAGGCGCAGACAGACCGTTTTATGCTGAAGGTGGTGATTGGCTATCCGAGCAAGGAGGAGGAGCAGCAGATTATCCGCCAGAACATCTCGGGCGAGAAGAAGCAGGTGCTTCCGATACTCTCGACGGAGGATATTTGCAAGGCACGCAGTGTGGTGAACGAGGTGTATTTGGACGAAAAAATAGAGAAATATATCGTGGACATCGTGTTTGCGACGCGTACGCCCGATGCATACGGTCTGCAAGATTTGAAGACGATGATTCAGTTCGGCGGTTCTCCGCGTGCAAGTATCAACTTGGCACGTGCCGCACGTGCGTATGCTTTCATCCACCGTCGCGGATATGTCATTCCCGAGGATGTGCGTGCCGTATGCTACGACGTACTGCGCCACCGTATCGGCTTGACCTATGAGGCAGAGGCAAACAACGTAAGCACAGAGGACGTGATTACCGAGGTGCTGAATGCTGTGCAAGTGCCGTAATTGAACAAAGAACAATGGACAAAGAACAAAGAATAAAAAAGTAATGGGAGATTTATTCTTTATTATATTTCACTTAAGTAATCGGTTCTTTGTTCTTTATTCATAATTCATTGTCTTACAAAAATGACTTCAGAAGAACTACTACAACGGGTACGTAAGATAGAGATTAAGACTCATAGTCTTAGTCGAAACATCTTTGCGGGTGAGTACCACTCGCAGTTCAAGGGGCGCGGTATGGCGTTCTCTGAGGTGCGCGAGTACCAGCCCGGGGACGATGTGCGCTCGATAGACTGGAACGTTACGGCGCGGCTGAACAAACCCTATATAAAGGTGTTCGAGGAGGAGCGCGAACTGACGGTGATGCTGCTGGTGGACGTGAGTGGGAGTCGCAATTTCGGTACACAGACGCAGATGAAGCGCGATATGATGGCGGAAGTAGCGGCTACGCTGGCATTCTCGACCATAGAGAACAATGACAAAGTGGGCGTGATATTTTTCTCGGACAAGATAGAGAAATTTATCCCTGCGAAGAAGGGCAAGTCGCACGTGCTGCATATCATCCGCGAACTGCTGTCGTTTGAGCCGGTTTCTGCGGGGACGGATATCAACGGTGCGCTGCACTATTTTGCGAATGCGCAGAAACGCCGTTGCACGGCTTTCCTGATCAGCGACTGCCAAGATCCGGCTTTTGCCGCCGTGCCGGACAAGAAAACAGGGGCTGTACCACTCGTGATTGCTTCGCACAAACACGACCTGAACGTGATACAGATATACGACCGCCGCGATGCGGAGTTGCCCGATATGGGTTTGCTGAAAGTGAAAGACGCGGAGACGGGCGAGCGTATATGGACAGACACCGCATTGGCAAGCGTGCGCAACGGTTACGCCAAGGCGTGGCACAAGCAGCAGGATAACCTGCAGACACTCTACACCAAAGCGGGTATCAACAGCATCAGTATCCGCACGGACGAGGACTACGTAAGAGCGTTGATGAGGCTGTTTAAAATGTAGAAGTCAGACCGCTGCGCTGTTGGATGTGAGAGGTTGGAACGGTTGCAATTCTTAATTCATAATTCGTAATTCATAATTAACAAGGATGAACCTGTTATTAGCCATAGTGGTTTCTGCCGCACTCGATTCGACGACTATCTTCATCGGCGACCAGACCGACTTGCACCTGCAAGCCACGCTGAATGCCGGTGAGCAGGTTGCCCTACCCGCTTACGGCGAGACCCTGATGCCCGAGGTAGAGATAGTCGATCGCACCATAGCCGACACGACTACACTATCCGACGGGCGCGTGCAAGTAAATCAGTATCTGACGATTACATCGTTCAAGGATTCGCTTTTCTATATTGCTCCGCAGCCGTTTGTGAGCGGCGGAGACACGATATGGAGCGAGCCGCTGTCGCTCAACGTGGTACAGCCGTTTGAGGTGGATACAACGCTTGCCATCACCGATATAAAGGATATACAGAAAGCCCCGATATGGTGGTGGGGGACTATCCGCTGGATACTGCTTGCTCTGCTGGTTATCGGATTGGGCATAGGTGTTTATTACCTTGTGCGTTATATCCGAAAGCACCAAACGGGGTCGACAGAAGCGGTCAAACAAGAGCCTTTGCGCCCTGCGGAAGAGGTGGCTTTGGAGAAATTGGACGAGATAAAAGCCGAGAAGATCTGGCAGGAGGGCAAGGTGAAAGAGTACCACACCGAACTGACGGATGTCATCCGCGAATATATATCGCGCCGCTATGCGGTATCCAGTACGGAAAAAACAAGCGACGAGACGCTGCATGCACTCAAACCGCTGATGAAGGAGCAGAAAGACCTGTTCGATCGGTTGCGCAAGATGTTGTCGCTTGCCGATTTGGTCAAATTCGCCAAATGGACTGCCACACCCGATGAGAACGAGGGTGCACTCAAGACGGCTTATGACTTTGTCCGGGAAACGACCCCGCAGGAGATACCGGAGGAGAAGGAAACCGGTAAGGCGGAGGATAAAAACATATAGTTTCATATACACAATTACGATGAGATTATGACTTTTGCAAGTCCCGCATATTTATTTCTGCTCCTGCTGCTGATACCGGTAGCAGGGTGGTATATCTACGAACTGCGCAAAGCAGATGCCAGTTTGCAGATGTCCGATACACAGACGCTTAAGAAGCAGCCGAAGTCGGCACGTGTGTATCTGCTGCACGTGCCGTTTGTGCTGCGTGTGGCTTGTATCACACTCCTGTCAGTAGCCTTGGCGCGCCCGCAACTGACCAACCGCTGGTCGTCGGAGTCGACAGAGGGTATAGACATAATGATGGCACTCGACATATCGGGTACCATGCAAGCCGAAGACCTGAAGCCGAACCGTTTGGAGGCAGCCAAGCAAGTAGCGTCCGACTTTGTTATCGCCCGACCCAACGACCAGATCGGTCTGGTAGTGTTCGCCGGCGAGAGTTTCACGCAATGCCCGCTGACCACCGACCACGCGGTGCTAATCAACCTGTTTAAGTCGGTAAAATTCGGTATGATAGAGGACGGCACCGCCATCGGCTTGGGTTTGGCGAATGCGGTGAACCGAATGAAAGACTCGAAGACCAAATCGAAGGT
>DGIN01000024.1:18309-31421 GCA_002387325.1 Bacteroidales bacterium UBA4621
AAGACCTACGGCATACGCGTGTATGCGATCGGCGTAGGCTCACACGGGCAGGCACGCGTACCCGTACAAACGCCCGTAGGCGTACAATATATGATGATGGACAGCGAGTTCGACGAAAGCACATTGCAGCGCATAGCCAGCACAACCGGCGGACAGTATTTCCGTGCGACGGACAACTCGAGCCTAAAATCAATATATGAGCAGATTGACCAGTTGGAGAAGACCAAACTGCGCGTACGCGAATACTCGAAACATACGGATATATTCCCGCCGTTCCTTGTGGCTGCGCTGCTCTGCCTGATTGCAGAAATCATCCTGCGCTACTTTGTACTGCGCACAGTAACCAATTGACAAAGAAGAACAAAGAACGATTAACCAATAACTTACAAAAGGCATTTCGTCTTTGCTCCTTTAGAGAGCGCAGCGAACGGTCTTTTGTCCATTAGCCCCAAGGGCGGTCTTATTCAATATGTTTCGTTTTGCAAATATAGAGATGCTTTGGATGCTGGTCAGCGTACCCGTATTCATCGGTACATTTATATGGTACACACGGCGCAAACGCCGTCAGTTGGCAGAGTTCGGCGACCCCGCATTGGTGAGCGAACTGATGCCAAACGCTTCGCGGGTGCGACCGAATATAAAGTTCTCCATCCTGATGGTGGCGTTGGTGCTGCTTATTCTGGCTGCTGCGCGTCCGCAATACGGACAACGCGAACAGACCGTGAAACGACAAGGCATAGAGGCGATTATCGCATTGGATATATCCAACTCGATGATGGCGGAAGATGTGGCTCCATGCCGTCTCGACCGTGCCAAACAGATGCTGAGCAAGATGATTGACCGGATGGTGGACGACAAAGTAGGATTGGTGGTTTTTGCAGGCGAGGCATACACCCAGTTACCCATCACGTGCGACTACGTATCGGCAAAGATGTTCCTCAACAGCATTACCCCCGACCTTATCAAGACACAGGGAACGGCTATCGGTGCGGCACTCAACACAGCCATTCAGTCATTCGGCAGCGAGGACTCGGGTGCCAGTCGTGCAATCATCCTGATTACCGACGGCGAGAACCACGAGGACGATGCCACGGCTGTGGCGGCACGCGCCAAAGAGTTGGGCATCAAAGTGATGGTAGTAGGTATCGGCAAGCCCAAAGGTTCGCCTATACCCATCCCCGGCACCAACAATTTCCGCAAAGACCGCCAGGGCAATGTGGTGGTCAGCCGCCTGAACGAAGATATGTGCCGCGAGATAGCCAAAGCGGGCAACGGCATCTACGTGCGCTGCGACAACACCAACACCGCTATGCGTGCACTACAAAAAGAGATTGATACTCTGGCTACTACCGAAATCGAGACCAAGGTCTATACCGAATACAACGAACAATTCCAGTCGTTTGTACTGGTGGCATTGCTGCTGCTCGTGATTGACTTCTTTGTCTTCAACCGCAAAAACAAATCGCTCACCCGCTTGGACATCTTCAACGAAGAGAAAAAGACAAAATAATATGAAACGCATACTTTTGATATTCAGCATAATGCTCTTTGTCTCGGGTGCTTTTGCACAACAGGAAGCCCCCGATGTGCGCAGAGGCAACAAGCAATACAAGAAACAGGATTTCACTGCTGCGGAGGTGGATTACCGCCGCGGATTGGAGAAGAACCCCAACTCATTCGAGGGGCATTACAACCTGGGCAATGCCCTGTTCAAACAGGACAAATACCCGGAGGCGCAGGCAGAGTATCAAAAAGCCGCCCAACTGCTTGACAGCAAGCAAGACAAGCAGCAACTTGCCGAGAGTTACCACAATCTCGGCAATGCCTATTTTGCGCAACAGCAGTACGACAAAGCCATAGCGGCTTACCGGCAGTCGCTCCGCAACAACCCCAAGGACAACGACACGCGTTACAACCTTGTCAAGGCTATGCAGATGCTTCAGGAACAACAGCAACAGCAGCAAAATCAAGACCAAAACAAAGATCAACAGCCAAATCAACAGCAGCAACAAGAGCAGCAACAGCAGCAAGACCAACAAAACGAGCAGAATCAAGAACAGCAACAACAGGAGCAACAACAACAGCAACAGCAACAGCAACAGCAACAGGAGCAGGACGACTCGAAAATGGACAAAGAGACTGCCGAACAGATACTGCAAGCCCTGGAGCAGGACGAACAAGAGACACAAGAAAAACTGCAACGCCAACAGGGACAAAAGCGCCGCGTGGAAAAAGACTGGTAGTCCCGGACAAAGAACAATGAACAAAGAATAAAGGAACAATGAAACATAAAACAAAGATATTCTGTGTATTGCAATGCTTGCTATGCATTGCGGTCGGAACGGTACGGGCTGACGATGTGGTGTTTCGTGCCACCGCCCCATCGCAAGTAATTGTCGGCAAACCGTTCCAACTCACCTATTCGGTCAACCAGCGCAGCAAAGACCTGCGTGCACCCGAAATAGCGGATTTTGACGTATTGGCAGGACCGTACACCTCCACCTCCAGTTCCACCTCGTTTGTCAACGGCAAACGCACCTCGTCGTTCTCCCAGACCTACACCTACACCCTGATGGCACAGCGCGAGGGAACATTCACCATCGCCCCCGCCACCATACGAGTCAGCGGCAGCGAATATACCTCCAACGGCGTGCGCATCACGGTCCTCCCCGAAGACGAACAGCCGCAGCCCGCACAACAGCAGAGCAACAACAGCACACAACAACAGCAAACGCAGCAAAACAGCAACTCCGGCAGCGTCAGCAACGAAAACCTCTTTATCCGCACTATCGTCAGCAAGACGCGCGTCCACGAACAGGAGGCTGTCCTGCTGAGTTACAAACTCTATTTTGCAGGTGTGGACGTAGCGCAGTTCACCAACAATACCAAGTTACCCGAGTTCACGGGCTTCCTCAAACAAGACCTCGAACAGGGCGAGATACAGACCGAACTGGAGCATTACAACGGACGCAACTACCAGACCGCCACGCTCTACCGTACCCTGCTCTACCCACAGCATTCGGGGGACATCAAGATCGACCCCGCTTCGTTTGAGGCGGTACTCCGTGTGCAGACCAGGGCGCAGGTACGTAGCATCTTCGATGATTTCTTCGGCACCTACACCAATGTTACCCGTACCATCACGGCTTCCGGCGTTACCATCCATGTGGACGAACTGCCAAGCGGCAAACCCGCAAGTTTCTCCGGAGGTGTCGGACATTTCACCCTCACCCCTTCTATCTCGCAAACCGAACTGCAGACCAACGATGCCGTTACCATCCGTCTCGACATCACGGGTACGGGCAATATGAAACTGCTCAAAACGCCCGCCGTCGACTGGCCCGAAGGTTTTGAACCGTACGACCCGAAAGTAACCAACAACTTCAAAACCACCGCCGCAGGTGTGAGCGGCACCAAATCGATTGAGTACCTGGCTATTCCGCGGGCATCGGGCGACTACACCATACCCCCTGTTACGTTCTCGTATTTCGACACGCAGGACGATTCCTACAAAACCCTCTCCACACCCGAATATACCATTCGCGTGAAAAAAGGTGCCAACGAGCAAAACGGCAATGCGGTGGTGAATAACTATGTTAACAAAGAGGACATCAAGCAGCTAGGCTCCGACATCCGCTACATCAACACCACCGCACCGGTCTTGCACCCAAAGCGTGCCGACCTCGTGGAATACGGCAGCCTCGCTTTCCGGTTGCTCTACATCGTGCCGCTCTGCGTGGCATTGCTCCTGTTTGTTGTCTTCCGCAAACAAATCCGCGAGAACGCCGACATCACCCGCATGCGCTACAAACACGCCAACAAAGTGGCACAGAAACGCCTCAAAAAAGCCGGCAAACTGCTCAAAGAAAATCAGAAAGAAGCTTTCTACGAGGAAATAGAACGTGCCGCATGGACATACCTCAGCGACCGACTGTCTATCCCAACCGCCGACCTCAACAAAGACAATATTGCATCTATCCTGCGTGAAAAAGGCGTTGCCGAAGAACTGGTCAAAGAAGTGAACAACGTCCTTTCCACAGCGGAATTTGCCCGCTATGCACCCTCATCCGACCACACTATGGACGACCTCTACAAAACCACAAGCCGGCTCATCGACCGGTTAGAGGAACAGAAACTATAACTATTCTTAAAAATAAATGCTTATCTTCACTTTTCCGTCCATTGTATAAACGTAGGTGGATGCTTATAGGATAGTTATAGGATAGAAGGTGGTTGTACCGATTTTTATATTATATTGTTTTAACACTCAAACGGATATGAAACAACTATTCAATATATGCGCCATCGCCCTGTGTGCGTTGTGTGTCTCTTTTTCAGCAACCGCGCAAACGGCTTTCGAGGCGGCAAACGAACTGTATGCCGCAGGCAACTATGCCGATGCGGCTGCGCTATACCAAACGATATTGGACGATGCTGGAACGGGCGTGAGCAAAGATTATGCCGTGGTCTATTACAACCTCGGCAATGCCCGTTTCAAACAGGGAGAACTGGCACAATCCATCCTTGCCTATGAGCGGGCGTTGCGCCTGCGTCCCGCCTACTCCGATGCCAAATACAACCTGGAGTTTGCACAATCGCGTATCACCGACAATATCACCGATACGCAGTCATTCTTCATCAGCAATTGGGCACGCTCTTTCCGCAACCTGCTCACCGAACAAATATGGATGTGGATTTCCATCTCGCTGTTCAGCATCAGTCTGATCGGACTGCTCCTGTTCCTGCTAAACCGAACCACATGGCTGCGCAAAACCGCGTTTCATACCGCTTGGGTTCTCCTCCTTATAACCGTTCTGAGCGGGCTGAATGCCGGTTCGCTCCACCGCAGAGACACTCTCAGGGAAGAAGCAATCATCACACAGGGGGTGGTCAATGCCAAATCTTCACCCGACCGATCGGGTACCGACCTCTTTACCCTGCACGAAGGCACCAAAGTGGACATACGTGAAACACTCGGCGACTGGTGCAATATCCGCGTTGGAAACAACCAAGGATGGATTCGTCTCGCCAATCTTGAACGTATCTGATTCCATACAGCACACCGCCTCTTTTATTGCTCTCCCCGAATGGCAAAGTATAGCAATCTATGGCAGTAAAAAAACATCAAAAATGTCCTATAACTCCACTAAGAGAGGGTAAAATAGATAAAAAATAGTGGAAAATAGCAAAAAAGTTAAGATTTATTTGGCGGTTTGAAAAATTTATCATACCTTTGCAGCGCAAACTTGGAGAAACAGAATATTCTTTCGTGCAAAGAGGTGATAATCCAATTCATTGCCATTTCCTTTTTTCTCCAAGCGAGCAGACATAGTATAGGCGTTTATTGACGCTCAGTTTCGACGATTTGAAATCTCGCAAATTTCACCGTATATTCGATTCTGTGCAACGATAGATGTTCGCGGGAATATGTTTTTCGCCTCCCTATACGCAACGCATACGCTCTGCGCTGTCAGTTGCGGACGGCTATGCGGCACCATGATGATGAAGTGGTATCTGTATGGATATGGCCGTCGGAGTGGTGTATGTTGTGGCTATAGGTAAAGAAAACAAACTGCAGGACAAACAAACAATGCTTGTGGCACGTTGCTGCCGCAGGGTGTTTGTAAATATGTCTCTGCAAGAGGCTTGGGAAAAACAACATATTAGCGTGGGCTTCGCGTTGTCGGTTCTGATATACAAGGCAATGCGAGAGCCTCAAATCGTGGAAACGACAAATGTCGGGTCCACGTTTTTTTTATACCCGTACTATCGCCCGGTCGGCAAACCAATTGAATAATACATAAAAACCAACTACTATATGAGCAAGACACGTTTCTTTGGGGCTGCGGTGCTGGCTGCCGGAATATGTTTAACCACCACGGCGTATCAGGCACCGCCGCTGCTCCTGTTGGAGGATGAGAACGGCGTGGTGGAGCAACCTGCACAGACACCATCCCCCACCCCGCAAGACAACACTACCGCCCGACCGAAGAACACTGAGACCGCCCCCGCACAACCGACCACACAGGGCGGGCTAGTGCTAATCGACGAGAAAGAAAATACGCAGTTGGAAGCCGACCGCCAAGCACAAGAAGCACGCTTGGAGCAGGAACGCATTGAAGCGGAAAAACGTGCCAAAAAAGAAGCACGCCTCGCCGCTGAGCAAAAAACCAAAGCAGCGGCAGAACAGAAAGCGAAAGAGGAAAAGGCACTTGCGGAAAAAGCCCGTTTGGACTCTATCCAAAAGGCGCAAGAGGCAGAGCGTATCCGCATAGAGCAGGCTCGTCAGGATTCTATCCAGAAGGAAGCGGAGAAGCGGAGAACCCGTGAAGAGGCAGCCCGTCAAGATTCCATTCTTAATGCACAAAGAGAGACTGAGAAAACGACAAATCCTGCGGTGCAGGTGTATGTAGCCCCTGCGTCTCCCGCTCCTGTGCAAACCACGCAATCCGATGATTTGAACAGCAAGATGTTGGATGCCTTGCAACGGGCATATGAGGAGGCACGCAAACAGACGAACAAGGCGGATTCTATCCGGTTGTTACAATTGCAGTTGGAGCAAGAACTGAAAAAACTGAAAGAGCAGCAAGCCGCAGAGGAAGCCCAAAAGCAGAAAGAACAGGCAGAAAAAGCAGCAGCCGCAGCAGCACAAACCGCCGCACAGCAGCAGGAGACTGCCAAACCCGCAGAGAAAGAGACGGTCTTTACCCGCTACTATAATCACAGCGGGCGCAATATGCTTTCTATACTCAGCGTGGGCTACTCCACCTATTTTATGGTCGGCACTGCCGTCGCCAATGGTACTTCCCCCGCAGCCGATGCGTTCAAACGCCATCTGCTGAACGTGGAACTGTTCGAATGGCGTGCCAAGTGTTTCGGTATGCAGATGTTCAACTTCGAAATGGGTATCAATACTCCGAACATTTCCAAAGAGAACCCCGAACAGGACCGCTACCTCTTTGAGCGGGGCGGCTATTATCTTGATGAGCGTGTGGAAGCAACGGCTAAAACCATGTGGTTTGCCTACAAGCCCGCCGTCAAGTTCTATATTCCTTGTACGAAGTGGCTTGCCATAGAGTTGTATGGCGGTGCCGAAGTGGACCTGACCAAGATGTGGAGCAAACTCAACAGCACCTATTACACAGGCAGCCGCAATGAAGCAGGTGAAGACGGTCTGCGTATCCCCGAACAGAACTTCTTTGTGGGAGCGTATGGCGGTGCGGGCTTGATGTTTACAGCCGTACCGCAGGTGCCGCTTGAGATAAAAGCCGAGTACCGCCACCCCGTAAAAGGCAACACCGCACTCGTGCCGCAAGGCGTGTACATCTCGGCACAGGTACATTTGGGCAACCCGATAAAGAAATAACCAATTACCAATCATTCATAAAACAACTAACCAATGAAAAATCTTCATTCCCTTTTGTGCGGAGCGGCAATCACCTCCGCTGCCTTGTTGCTCACCGCCTGCGGAGGCAGTACGCGAATGACCAAATCCACCTCTTCGCGTATGGAGTTGGCATACACCGTGCGCCTTATCCCCTCGCAAGCCGCTTTGGCGGTGTCGCCGGAGCGCGTAACGGCCACGATACAGTCGTACGAGTTGGAATCGCTTGACGCAGAACAGGCACGCCAGACCGTAGTGGCGAAAGCGTTGGCAACGGTGAACGGAGATGTACTGCTCGCACCGCGTTTCTCCTCCGAGAAAACGCCCGACGGCAAGATCAGTTCTCTTACCGTGGTGGGCTATGCGGCTACCGTCAGTTCATTCCGTCCTGTCACGGAAACCGATGTGGTCATCCCCGATTCACTGACCTATGCGCAGCACCCGATGCACGAGGCGTCCTGCAACACGATGACAGTGGCGGATGTGGAGTACGCCGAAAAGGCTTCGGTGTCGCTTACCGCTGCCGAACTGACTGGCAAGAATGAGGAGACGGCTCTCCAGATGAAATTCGGTACCAACAATGCGCCGATGACCCAAGCCGATCTGAAAGAAATGGCACGTGCCGCAGCATTGCAGAAGTACAACGCCGATTTGCTGCTCAACGAGACGTTCTACTTTGATTATCAGGACAAAATCATCACTCACGTAACCATCTGCGGTACACCGGCTGTATATGCCAATTTCCGCCCGTTGCAGAAAGACGAAGTGGCTGACATCAAGTTGGTGCCGATTACGGGCGATACCCGGTCGGCTGAAAAAACAAAGGACTTCTGGATACGATTCTGGGTATATTCAAGAAGAAATAACAGGTGAACAGGCAGAGAATGTTCCATACAGGTCGGCAATATAAATATAGAACATTCTCTGCCTGATTTTCTCCTTGCGGGTGCCGGACAAGCACCCGCTATCCACACCCGCTATCCACCCGACATCCACAGGGAAAAAGACTACACCTGCGAGGGCAACGGAAAACACATTCTACGCTTTGAAAATATCAATCTCACACCCCGCAAACTTGCCGTTTGTTAATATCTCCTTTCCGTTGATCAACAACCACCGCCTACGAAGGAACTACGAACCAACTACGAACCAACTACGAACCAACCACGAACCGAAAAACATATACGATTATTAATATCTTGGACTCACTCTAATGAAACGAACCAACTTATTTCTTTTTGCCGTGCTGTGTGCCGTAACCATACACGCACAGCAACAGGGTATCGTACGCTACGTGCGCGAGGGCGGTACCGGTAAGGGTACACGTGGGAAGACGCCATGGGCATTCGGCAGCAGGACTTTCATCTTACCACCTGCTCGGCTTGCATCGGCACAGGACAACTCATCCCCGGAAAATACACCCACTATATCGACATCAACCGCACTGCACTCATCAACGGCACCCCCTCCAACCCCCTCAATATGGGCGCCTACGCACGCATAGCGGAATAGCGGAATAACAGATATAGATATACCAATCGTCAATAGATGACGCAATAATAGTTGTCTATGTGAATAGTTCTGACCATATTTGTCTAAAAAGATTCATAACCGACGGAACCCGAAAAGCCATACAGAGTAGGGACTTAACAAACACAAAAACACAAATGAAAAAACTACTATTCGGCACATTGTGCGCCGTAACGCTACTGTGTATCGGTTGCAGCAACGTAAAAGAAGTACACAATTATACCCTTTCAGCACGTTATGTATAGCAGGCAATTCCCCGATTTCTATTTCTTCTTTATCTTTGCCAACTCGGAAGGTAAAGCTATTTCCGCGGCACAAGGCACATTGTTTGAGTATAAAAAGTATGACAAAGACGAGCCGCTTTTGCGTGAAACAATGTTCTTGACGCGTGATGGAGCAAACACACAGTATGCCGACTTTGCCCGAATAGAATTCCTGGAATCGGAGACCTATACGCAAAAATGCAATGAGGCAAAAGAACAAACCAACTAATACTGAATGATCATGAACCAAAACATCATTGGTGCAGTATGCATCGTGGCACTCTTATGTGCCGGTTGTACGAAATCGTACGAGAAGAACCGCTATCTCGGTACTATCCCCGCCCTTCTGGAAGAACGTGACGGAAAGATTAAAAAAGTACAAGAGAAGATAGACCGGGAAGAAGATTATCAAAAGTACAAAGACCTGAAAGAGAAAAGACGGCTTTTGTTTGGAGAATATCACGCGAAAATCAGCAAAGAAGCCGCTACTTTGGCTGGTACGGAGATACCTTATGAGATTGAGGACGGACTATGGTATCAGATTGTATCGCCCGTTACGCTGACAGGTAATGTAAAATCAACAGAGTGGGAGCCCTTGGAGGCGACAATGGAAATAGAGTGTGTCAAGAAACATCAGCACTGGTGGTCTTCGGATGATTTCTGCTACTTTGTACAGGACCCGTTTCTGTCTTTCCATATCGGTTCGTGTGCTCCTGAAGAGATAAAAGATATCAAAGTGGGAGAACGCAGAAAAGTAACCTTTGATATTCCAATCTACAATGGTTTGCATTGTAAGAATTTCCAGCAGTTATATTTCTGTTCGCAAAAGCAATACAATGCATGGGTAAGCGATATCTACAGTGGCAGATTTCCTGTCCGTGAAGGCAAAGAAGATATTGTAAAAGGACTCGTCCCCTCTAAATAACAACCATATTATTAACCATTTAATTTCTATTTTTTTATGAACAACAAACAAGAGTTGTGGAAACAATCCACCGCCTACATCTTCTGGGGTGTATTGGCGTATGAGGTACTCGGTATCGTATCGGGTATTGTTGCCTCTGTCGAATCGGCATCCAACCTGATGAGTCTTTTGCGTGGCGGAGGCGGAAGTCCGAGCATCGGTACTATTCTGTGTTCCATCGGTGTCATTGCCGGCTATGTATTCTTCTTTCTCGGTATTATGAAATTTTCGGGTGCCGTGGACGAGAAAGATGTACCCTACATCAACAAAATCAAGAAAGCGGTTATTTGCGCTCTGTGCGGTGCGGCTTTTGGTATGATTCCCGCTTTCGGTGCTATAATCGGTTGGATTTTCAATCTGGTCGCACAAATCCTTTTCCTGATTGCCTATAACAATCTTCGTAAATCGACCACTTTCCCGTCTTTGGAAGGCGCACAGAAACTGTTTGTGGCATCTGTCTTGAGTTTGGTCGGAGCGTGCCTGGCATTCATTCCCGCAGTAAATCCGATCTTGAGTTTCATCTCTATGATATTTATGCTCATCGGTTGGAACAAAATCCGTACTGCCAAATTCCCCGCTGAAGCAGCCCCTGTTGCTGAAACTCCTGTCGTAGAGATAGAAAGTACGGAAAACAAATAATGTACACCTTACAATAAAAAAACAAACTGCTGTCTCATTGCAAGACAACAGTTTGTTTTTTTATTATGTAGCAATAACGCTTTAGTAAGCGTTCATCTGGCTCTTGACTGTGGTATTCACGAAGTCGGCGAACTCTTGCACAGTCATCTGACCTTTGTCCTCGGCACCCTGCTGACGGACGCTGACCAGACCTTGCTCTGCCTCTTTCTCGCCCACTACCAGCATAAACGGAATACGCTTCAACTCGTTGTCGCGGATCTTACGCCCGAGTTTCTCGTTGCGGTCGTCCACTACCACACGCACATCCTGTGCCTCAAGCATCTCCTTCACTTTCCAAGCATAGTCGTTGCTCTTCTCGGAGATAGGCAATACCACAGCCTGGTCGGGTGTGAGCCAGAGCGGGAACTTGCCCGCAGTATGCTCTATCAGTACAGCCACAAAACGCTCCATCGAACCGAACGGCGCACGGTGTATCATCACCGGGCGGTGCTTCTGGTTATCCTCACCCGTGTATTCCAACTCAAAGCGCTCAGGCAGGTTGTAGTCCACTTGGATAGTACCCAACTGCCAACGGCGACCGATAGCGTCCTTGACCATAAAGTCGAGTTTCGGACCATAGAATGCTGCCTCACCGTACTCTACCTTGGCGGGCAGGTTCTTCTCGCGGCAAGCCTCGATAATGGCGTTTTCTGCCTTCTCCCAAACCTCATCGGAACCTACATACTTGGTGGTGTTCTTCGGGTCGCGGAGCGAAATCTGCGCTTCGAAGTTCTTGAAATCCAAAGCCTTGAAGATAATCTCGATAATCTCCATCACGCGGATAAACTCGTCCTTCACCTGGTCGGGACGGCAGAAGATATGGGCATCGTCCTGCGTAAACGAGCGCACACGTGTCAGCCCGTGCAACTCACCTGACTGCTCATAGCGATAGACTGTACCGAACTCCGCACAGCGGAAAGGCAACTCCTTATAGGAATGCGGGCTGTTCTTGTAGATAGCGCAGTGGTGCGGACAGTTCATCGGCTTGAGCATATACACCTCGCCCTCCTCCGGTGTGGTGATAGGCTGGAACGAGTCCTTGCCGTAGTGGTCCCAGTGTCCGGAGGTTACGTACAGTTGCTTGCTACCGATATGCGGGGTGATAACCTGCTGATAGCCATAGCGTTTCTGTATTTTCTTAAGAAAATCCTCCAGACGCAGACGCAATGCCGTACCTTTGGGCAACCAGATAGGCAGACCCTTGCCCACCATATCGGAGAACATAAAGAGTTCCAACTCTTTGCCAATCTTGCGGTGATCACGTTTCTTCGCTTCTTCGAGAAGAGCCAAGTATTCGTCCAACATGGCTTTTTTCGGGAACGAGATACCATATATACGGGTCATCATCGGGCGTTTCTCGTCGCCGCGCCAGTAGGCAGCCGCACAACTGAGCACTTTCACCGCCTTGATAGGCTCGGTAGAAAGGAGGTGCGGACCTTTACAGAGGTCGGTGAATGCACCTTGTGTATAAGTGGTGATGTGTCCGTCTTCGAGGTCGGAGATGAGTTCGCACTTGTAGATCTGCCCTTTGTCGCCAAACTCTTTGAGGGCGTCCGCCTTGGAAATACTCTTCTTTACGAGGTGCTCTTTGCGGTTGCGCAACTCCATCATCTTCTGCTCGATAGCGGGGAAATCGCTTTCTTTGATCGTCTGCCCTTCGGCGGGATAAACATCGTAGTAGAAACCGTTTTCGATAGCGGGACCTATACCGAACTGAATACCCGGATACAACTCCTGAAGAGCCTCAGCCATCAAGTGGCTCGAAGTGTGCCAGAAAGCGTGCTTTGCCTCAGCGTCATCCCATTTGTGGAGACGGATTTGGCTGTCTTCAGTGATAGGGGTATTGAGTTCTACAATACTCCACCCTTCGCCCTGCTCCTCGATGGTCTCGGGTTGGTTCGTAATAGGTTTGATACTTGCCACAAGGATGTCTTGCGCCAAACGACTGCTGATACTCTCAGCCACTTGGAGCGGCGTTACGCCGCTCTCATACTCGCGGACACTACCGTCCGGGAACGAAATTTTAATCATAATAAACGTACAAATGTTTACGGCTCGGGACCGACAAATGCCCTTTCGCCAATTCGGCTGCAAAGATACTGCTTTTTGCTGATATACGCAACAACGATTTTCTACTGTCCGAGCAACCGTATCAAAACAATGTCCATACCGTTGATACGATATTTTTATGCAGAATATGCAATATCGAAAGTGCATAAAGTGCATAAAAAGGCGGCTTATACTCGCAATAAGCACGCTTTCTTTCTACGTCCTTTCTACGTCCTTTCTACGT
>DGIN01000024.1:31469-52194 GCA_002387325.1 Bacteroidales bacterium UBA4621
GTCTTTTCTCCGTAATGGGTATATGGAGGTGCGGGAAGTGCATAAAGTGCATATTTTTTCCGCAACATTTTTCCGGACAGGATGTTATTCGGGACTTGACGATGCGGGACGATAAAGAGTTCTATTCAGCCCACCGGGCTTCGTTTTCGCTACGGCACTCAGTGCGCAATGCGCACCTGCCTTACGCTTCACGTCTCCACAACAGTGCAGGTCTGTTCAGTTTGTGGCAAACTGCCCGCGGGCGTGGCGCCTGCGTCCCGGTGATGGCAGCTATTCCCTGTGGTGGCAGTTGCGGAATAAATTTGGGCATTACACCATAGTAAAAATATAAAAACATCACTATTTGATGCGGTTACCCTGTCATCCAATAGGCAATGTCATCCGACAGACAATTTTTATTATTCAAACTTTTTTTGTACCTTTGTCGCAGTTTTTCAAATATATTGTTATGACACACAAACCTCAAGATATTGTGTATGAGTCTATCCGGAAGGCTTTGCAATCCGGGGAACTGAAACCGGGGATGCGTTTGCCTGCCGAACGCAAATTGGCAGAACAGTTTGGCATCAGCCGCGGGTACATACGTGAAGCCCTGCAGACCTTGGAGACTTATGGAATCATACGCACACAGCCCCAAAGCGGGAGCGTGATAGTCGGATTGGACATAAGTGCTATCGACGGATTATTAACCAACGTGCTGCAACTGAGCAGCCAAGATTTCGCCTCATTAGCAGAAATGAGATGCATTTTGGAAGAAAATGCGGCTAGTCTGTGCGCTCAACGCTGTACCAAATCAGATATGGCTCTGATAGAAGACAGCCTGAACCAATATATAGAAGCCGCTCAGGCTGGGGACGACGAGCAGCGGCAGGAAGCGGACTTTCACCTGCATCGCTGTATAGCCGCCGGTGCCCACAATAGCACATTGCAGCAGATGTTAGGCCTCATCACACCCGATATTACCACCATCTACAGGCAACAGCGGGTGTGTCGCCAAGTCGGTATCAACCCGACAGAAGAACATATCAATATTTGTCGGGCAATAAAAGAGCACGACAGCGAAAAGGCTGCCGTGCTGATGCGGAGACATCTGAGAGGCGTAGCCGAGTACGCTGCCAGATTGCGTAAAGATACGCCTGTTAACTAAAGGCAATACCTCCGTTGATATCTATATTGGTGCCGGTGATATAATCACTCTCGTTGCAGGCAAGGAAAAGTACCAAATCAGCGACATCCTGTGCATCCCCCTCACGCCGGAGCGGATAGATACCTTTCATACGCTCACGGTTTTCCGGTGTATTGAAACGGTCGTGGAAAGAGGTGGCTATGGTACCGGGTGCCACTGCGTTGACCCGGATTCCGTCAGGTCCTAGCTCTTTGGCCATAGAGCGTGTGAATACTGCAACAGCACCTTTAGCCGTTGCATACATCGATGCACCGGTACCACCGCCATCACGTGCAGCGAGCGAGGAGAAATTGACGATCGAACCGCCATTGGTCATATGGGGTACCACCTCACGGGTACAAAGCCAGCACGATTTCATATTCACGTTCATCAGAAAATCATACCAAGCCTCGTCTTGCTCCGTAATCTTCTTGCGTCCGACGATTCCGCCTACAACATTTACCAGCACATCTATCTGTTCTCCAAAAACTTTTACACCTTCTGCAACCATACGTTTCACATCCTCGGCTTTGGTCATATCGCCCTGCACTTTGATAGCCTCTCCGCCTTCGGCGTGGATCATCTCCAATGTTTTATCGGCATCATCGGGATTGTCGAAATAGTTAACCACAACTTTTGCCCCCTCACGAGCCAAAGTCAAACTTACCTGGCGACCGAGGTCGCGTGCGCCACCGGTAACGATAGCGACTTTGTTTTCTAATCTTTTCATACTTTTCTTGTTTTTATTTATCGGTTATTTTTTCTGTTTGTTCGATATGCGGAGCGCACAAGAATATACTTCCGAGCGACAACGGCACTAACAGAGCCAGCATCACGAAAAAACCTGTCCAGTTTCCGTTATTGGTCAGCAGCGGTACCAGATACATTGTACAAAGCGTGCCTAAGGTAGCCGCAGCTCCGCCGATTCCGGATAGCGAACCTACGGTTTTGCCGGTATGCAAGTCGCTTGCAAGCGTCTGGATATTGGTCATCACAAACTGGAATCCCCCCAATACAAACGCCATCATCACTACAGCCACCACTGCCGAGTCAGCGGTGGCAGCCACTGACATAGCGGGCAATATAACGCATGCGCCAAGTACCATCGCACACTTACGGGCAAAATTGACGCTCTTGCCTTTTCCTACCAGCCAACCGCTGAACCAACCGCCGGCAATACTCCCCGCGGCCGCCCCTAAATAAGGCACCCAGGCAGACATCGCCACTTGCTTGATATCCAGTTGGAACACCTCCATCAGATAGATAGGAAGCCACGTAACAAACATCCACCAAATGGGGTCAAGAAAGAAACGACCTAAGATAATGGACCAACTGCTGCGTGTATGCAGCAACTCCGCCCATGTCTTACTGCGATTGTTGCTGCATACTTTTTCCGGCTGTCCGTCCAGTATATACTGCCGTTCCGTGTCCGTAATCCAAGGATGTTCCTTGGGACCTTTCTTGTTTATTATCAGCCAGGGAAACACCCAGATAATACCTAATGAACCGACGACCACGAATGTCCAACGCCAACCTAACGAAATATAAATCAGCGGTATAATAATCGGAGCCAAAATAGAACCCAAAGAGGCGGCTGCCCCGAAGATACCTTGCGCTAAGGCTCTCTCTTTCTGGGGGAACCACTCTGCATTGCTTTTGGTCGTACCCGGCCATGGACCCGCCTCGCCCAAACCTAATGCCATACGGAAACCCGCCAGCGACTTAAAGCCTGAAGACAACGATGCCAAAGCATCACTGGCACCCCAAAGAATAGCGGAAAAGACAAAACCTTTTCGGGTTCCGATACGATCATATATCTTACCCGATACCAACTGACTGACACCATACGCAATCATAAAAAGCATAGATATCAACGCCAGTTGTTGCTTCGCCTGCTGCTGTTGTTCTTCAGGGGAGGCTGTTGTATCTACCAATCCCAAGTCAACAGCGATACCCTGTTTCTCCAATTGTTCACTGCCATCCGCTGCCACAATGCGTTGGTTGGTAATAAACATATAATTGAGGGTACCCCTATCCAGGTAGTTGATAACGGTTACCAACGCTATCAGCGCAAGTACAACCCATCTGAGTCCTCTTATCTTCATTTGCCCAGGAAATCGGCTCGCATCGGCGAGAATACATCTATCAACATTCCTTCTTCCAAGCAAACACAACCGTGAAGAAAGTCCGGCTCAATGTAGTAGGCATCGCCACCGGACAAAATTTTCTTCTCTTCCCCTATCTGCAATTCAAACCTACCGCTCACCACATAGGTAACCTGCGATTGGTAATGCTCGTGCGGAGTGCCTGTTGCCCCCTTTTCAAAGCACACCTTTACCAACATAATCTGACCGTCATATGCCATCACTTGGCGGCGGATACCGGGAGCTATACTCTCCCATTGCACATCTTTCTCAAAGACAAATGCTGCACTTCTTGTTTTCATATCACAATAGATTTTAGTTTATTTCATCAGTTCATTATACAACCATTCCGCACGCATATCTTTATGCTCAGGATACTGCCAATGGGCGCAATCCAACGGAGTAAACAACTCTTTTTTGCAACTGAGAGTATTATACACCGAGTAAGTGGAAGTCGGGCAGCATACCTGATCATTGTAGCCTATCTGCATCCATATCGGGCATTTTACGAACCGTGCGAAATTCACCACATCATAATACTCTCCGGCACGCACTTTCTGCTCCACCACAGCCTCAACGGCATCCGCACGCTGGACTTGTCGTTTGGCATCGTAAACCGGACGGTTGCGGAAAAAACGCGGCCATCCCCCTACCCTGCCGTGTACATAACCCGCCAGTTCCGCCATAGCGGGATAACACACCGCAGCCGCTTTGATACGCGGGTCGAGAGCCGCATTCACAATGGTCAATGCTCCTCCCTGACTGCCGCCGAAGCAACCGATCCTGGTAGTATCCACACAAGGCAGAAAACAGAGAAGATCCACGGTCTTGACCGTTCCAGCATACACTTTGCGGTAATAATACTGCTCGCGGTCGTCCTGATGTATCGTATTGTAATCCCGCAATGCATTGGCACGCAAATCATCATACACCTGTTGCGGCATATTTACAGAAATACCGTTGATTCCCATCTCTATTGTAATCACACCGCGTTCCGGGAAAAAACCACGCACACCGGGATGCGGTTTGACCCCTGCCCCTGGCCATTGGATAACAGCAGGGTAACGGTGCGTAGCATTTGTATCTGTGGGATTCACACCCTTGGGGACACACAGCGTACCATACAGATACTGCCCCTCGGCAAAATTCTGGAAACGTACCTCGTATGCATCGCAATAGGGCGTTGAAAGAGCAGGCATTGGCGTAAACACCGGTTCCAACGGAATTTCACGGCATTTGGCTATCGTCTGTTTCCAGAAACGTTGGAAATCCTTCGGCAACTGCGTGGTCGGTTCTATCTCCTCCGGGGCAAATGCCAGATTGATATAGTTGGTATAGGTCTTTCCACCGACCTCCACTGACACTGTCAGCGTCTTGAAGCCGGGTTCGTTCAGCCCCTGTAAAGAAAGACATACCTCTCCGTCTTTTCCCGAGAATATACGCCCCTCCGTTTCCGCCGGTCTCAACTCCGGTCCCCACGAATAGGTCATTTCTATATTCGGGACAGGCACATAGTGGCAAATAGGAGCCACCTCTATCTCCACCTGTTCTCCTACCGCATATACCCAATCCGCATGGGAAGGGGCAAAACGTATTGATACATAATCACGTTGATTGGTTTTCTGCCCGCATACCACAACGGTCATCAGGCAGAAGAATAGCAAAAAAAGTGTCTTTTTCATTTTAGTAAAGCCAACGGCGATTGGTTGTTTTGATATTGTTTTTGTATGTTGCAAGCACTTCCGCATAGTTGCGTTCTGGGAAATAGGTCTGTACCCTATACAGCAACCACCATAAGTTCTCTTGCTGCTTATCCCAATCATTGATTTGCTGATAAGGCCAACTCTCTATCGGTTTCCCCAAAAACGGCATCAGAAAATCCAAGGCTGCCACTATCCGTGTACGCGCCGCAGTATCCTGCTCCAGCACGGGATAACCGGCTGCATAACAAGCCTCCACATAATCAATGATATGCGTCAGGTTGTACACCGAATAACCGAAACCGCGTGTTCGCCTCAACTCCTCAGGCTGAGACCCGTCCGCACGTATCTGCGGTATCAGTCGGCGCTCCGTAAAACTATGCCGATAAACATCCGCCAACGAATCACACCCTGCGAAAGCAGCATATACCATCAGTTGCACATGGTATGCCGTACCGTGATTATTGCGGCATTGGTCTTCCTCTAACGCTTGGGGTGTACGGGTCAGCCAATCCACATATTGCCTGAACCATGATTGAAGGCTATCCGTATCCGCTTCCGTCCACGATGGAGATTTCTTCATAACGGAAACCACATTCGGAATAAACAACATCGAATAACTATCCAGCACCCCCTCGTGCCGACCTTTGTTATTATTGCGTCCCAATACCACCTGCGAATACGACATATTCGGATTCATACGCGTCTGCGGCGTAATGTACCATGCACGGAGACAATCGGCACATTTGGAAGCATACACTTCCTCTCCTGTATAAAAATACGCCAATGACAAAACCTCCACCTGCTTCTTGAAGTTGGATAACGCCTCACGCCCCAACCCTTTGGTTGCAGGATTGACTATTCCGTCCTTGCGGATGTAAGGCAAACCGTCCGCCGTTTCCGGATTAGGCCACCAATACCGCGCCATCGAATAGTAGTCATGCACATCACCGGAGGGGGCAGGCTGACTCTGGTCTAAAATACTGCTCGGCTCTTGCGGAAGCAACCTGTCCGCTGCACGGATAAGTGCAGAGCGTGACTCCGGAGCAAGCCCCTCCTCACGAATCTGCTCCATTCGCAATAAGTTCCATACGGTTTCTGCCCCGATGAATGTCTGACGGGCAAATGCAAAAAATAAAATCAATATATACTTCTTCATAATCAATAAATACATTGTCCGGTAGGCAGATACAGATGGCCCGCATACGAGATGCACCAACAACCCTTGTTCCATTGCCGGACAGTCTTGTTGGCAGCAGGTACCTCCACAACATTCATACCGTTTCTTCTTCGGTTCAGCTGGTACAGATACAGAGAAGGTATTTCCAACCCCTCCATGTTTGTCCCCTCTACATACCCCAACGGAAAAGAAGACGCTTTTACGGGAGTCCCTGTTATCTCCTTGACTTTGCAGCCTATCGCCCAGTTGTTCGCCGTGGGAGGTTGTTGCAAACCTATCACACCATAATCCGCGTCCGCATCGCAGTTCCAAAGCACACTGTTCACTGCCGCCCAACCATGACCCGTTCCCATAGCCACTCTGTTATACAATCCTAACACGAACTTACGCCGCAATTGCTGCTCCTTATGCCCGTCGTATAACATACCCTGCGTCCACTGCCGATGACCCTCATTGGCATTCTGTATCGAATCGCTGACACAATACAGAAACACATTCCCGGACGTGGTGGAAGTGCCGTTGGAAACATAATGGTGACGTCCGTTCCGGGCATAGCAATGACTGAACAGATTCAATTGCGAATGTAAATACGTATTGAAATTATACATCCGTTCTCCGGTTACAATCCCTACAGGATCTATCGCACTGCAATTGACAAAAGTCGAACGCCTGCAAGCCTCCGTGATAATACCCGAATGACCGAACCCCACAAACGTGCATTCGCGTGCCCATACATTCTCCGCCGAACGGAAACGCAGCGTGTTCCAAGCGTGATTCTCGTCCGTACCGCCTTCCGATTCCACCTCTATACGCAGATTTTCAATACCGCTGTCCATAACGGTTCCTTTCATATTCGGCACATATACGTACATTGCTGATAATGACTTTCGGAGAGTATAAAACACAGGGGCATCTATCGATATGCAATTGCCCTCTATCGCCGTAATGTATCGATGATATACAATCGGCAATTGTCCTTCCGTCCAACGCTCATCCGGGGCATTGCGATTGCTCGGATCTGGGTACGGCACACCGCCGAAATCCACAGCCTGTAACCATTTTTTCGTACACGGATGGTAGATAATCAACGGCTCACCCACATGATACACTTGGGCATTGGCTACATGTATCTTATTCGAACCGCACACTACCGAATCATCGGTTATATATTGTTTTGTACCTTCAGTCTCCGTCTGTCCCCAAATACGCGATGAGATGCCAACCACTACTACATCGCGCTGGTGAGGTGTATCGCCCGTTGCACGCAATACCGTATTGCTCAACGTATCTTCACCTGCCCCCGCTCCGCGAAGCACTATACCGGAATAAGGTATCCTGATAGTACCGCACACACGGTACAAACCCGCTTCTAAAACAACAGCACCACGATACCCCATTGCATCGGGCTCTCTCTGACCTGCCATATCTATGGCGGATTGAATATGAGCCGTGTTGTCTCCTGCTACCGGTGCAATACGGCATACCTCCGCAAGGTCAGGTATTTCGGCATCACCGCCACGATACCCTGCATGGCTGAAATCAGGCAAATCCGCCAAAACAGCAGGAACCCAAAACAATATGGTCAACAGCATTTTCATTTTACCTATATATATCTTTACCGTAACCGCATCGGGTTATTAACGGGTTATTAACGGGTTGTTATACGGTTAGTATAGTTACGTCAACTATACTACAAACCTATATTCCTCAGTCTCTTCGGGTTCTTGTCCGTCATATTCGTCAGCTTTGCACCGCCTGTGGCTTTTGCCGAGCCGCACAAATACACACAGCAATTATCTGCCATCTGGTTTACCCCTGTAAGACGGAAACAGTTCTTGCAATCCGAGTTCATAAACACACTGTTGGTGATACACACGTGCTTAATCCCTTTTTGACGCAACATCACCTGGTCGGCACGGTCGTTCACCTCACTGAACACGCAATGATCCACCAGAAGCGTACCACCCGTAGTGGACTCGTCATTGCCCAAACGGTTATAATCCAATACCCATTGCGTGATTGCCTCAAATTTACTATGGTCAAAAATAACCGTTTCTGCATTATAATTGCCTTTTTCCTCTTTCTCCTCTGCCAAAGCGAAACCACGATAGCAATGGTGGATATACGATTTCTTCACAACTATAGTATCGGCAAACGTATTCAATGCCGCCTTGAATACCGCACCGCCTTCCACGTTGAAACCGCTTATCTCACAGTTTTCCAACAGCAGCATATAGTGCGTTGCATCTTCTTTATTCACGGAAAAACAATACTTCGCAGGGTGTTCCCCATACACATCCCCTGCCATCTTTATATTCTCTATCTCTATACGGGCTTTTCCACCTATATCAAACATCTTCACCGTATTGGCTTCGCTCTCTATCGTTATAATCGGATGGGCACCTTCTGCGGCTTTGATGGTAAGAGAACGATGCAACACAATCGGTTTGGTCTGCTTATGCTCCCCGTCGGACAAAACAAGGACATCACCATCTTGTGCTTTCTTGGCAATCTTGCGTAAATTGTCTTCACCTGTCTCCACCTTCCAAATCTTGGGAGTACGAACCACCGCATTCTGATCCTCTTCACCCGGTTGATACCAACTCGGACCACAACTCGCCGCACTCGCCAATATATAATCTTCTGCGGGAGTAAAGCCGTATCCCGCTGACTCGGGCAAGTACAGGTCATTCCAAAAGACATTCTTCAACCGTCCGTCACTGCGATGTCGCGCATCCACCATAATGTTGTCCTCCAATCGGATGTTATAATTGGTGTCATGTTCTTTTATTAACGTTTCTGACATCGGACAAAATACGATATTCTTCCTCAGTACTGTATTCACCGGCTTGTCATCGCGCCCGCGGCTCCCCTTGCCATTGCAAAACTCTATCGGAGACTTGCACGACACCCATGTATTATTCTCTACTACTACATTCTGTACACGTTCATAGCCATTCGGAGCCGAATTGGGAATACCGTTCATTATACACAAAGCAGCACGGAAATCAACACCTGCAAGTTTATAAAACAAGTTGTTATACACCTTGTGATCCGCATTGATAATACGCACACCGCCCGTATGACGTTTGTTATTACCAACAAACACATTGTCATATACCTCGTTGCGGTCGCCATGACGCAATACCAGCGAACCTTCACACTCATAGAATGTATTCCTGCGGAGAATGTTCTCACACGATTTGACAGATATAATCTCCACCTCCCCTGAACAATGTTCAAAATAGTTGTCCTCTACTATCGTCTGCGAATTGTTCTTGCATACATGGCTCGTACCGATACGGATAGTCTCACCACCGTTTCTGCCCAACGGACGGCGGTAAGCAAAATAATTATGGTGTATTCGATGATGATTCTCCATGCTTGCAGAGTCATTCGGCCAAACGATAAAGGTCGTACCCTGATTGCTCTTTCCGCCGAAATAGCAATTTGCCACTTCATTGTATTTGCCCCAAAGCGAAACCCATGTGGTCTGATAGGTCTTGTCCGCAGGATTGTAATCACGCACTACGCAATCGCGCACCACCGAATGGTTGGCATACTGTGTTGACGAAGTCCGGAAATCAATAACCGTTTTCTCCGCACTGCCGTTGCGGAACACCAAACCCTCTACTATCACATACTCGCCCGAAAAACGGATACACGAACCGCCTTCCAAGAAAGTCTTGCCTTTTTCTTCTACCGTGACTGTAATCGGTGCCTCGGCTGTGCCACGTGCATTTTTTACAAGCAACACCGCATCACGCCATATCCCACTCGGAATAACAATACTGTCCCCCGCCTGCAAATGCTTGGCATGAATATTGAAATCTTCGGCATCTGTCACATGGTAAGTCGTTGCACGCACCGATACAATACACAATACTGCCAATGCTATAGATAATACAGTTTTTCTCATACTTATTTCTCCCATACTATATCAAATGTTACTTCGTAGGTTTTACCCGTTTCCTCATTGGTGCGTGTACCTGTTACCTTCAGGATACCATTCTTACCCGTACGGAAATTGTGTACCCAACAGTACGGATATTTGTCCGCCGACAGGTTCTTTCCAGTATCGTCCGACGGATATACTTTGGGGGCTTTCGATGACGGCAACGATACGCCTGCAAAGAATGTATCGTCCAATGTGATAATTGTCCCTGCCTCATAAGCATCTATCACCGCCTTTTCGGCTGCACTCTCCGGCTTCAGAACACGGAACTTGGTCTCCGTCTTGAAGAAATCTGACCAAACTGTGGCATCCGACACTATCGATTTACCCTCACACTTGAAGTTCTTCAATGTGTTAGTAGCATTACTCGGACTGTATAGTTGGGCGTAACCGCTATTATCATACAGCAAGAAATCTATTGCCGTCATCTGTCCTTCTGCTTCGCAAGTGGAAACCACTGCGCCTGTTTCGCCTGCAAAGAACGGCATATCCTCACCACCGTTAGCGGACCGACCGGATAAAACCACATTCTTAAAGGTACGGTAGCGAGGCTCATCGGGATCGGAAACAATAGTAAAATCAGAACAAATCACCATCGTCTTCGTACCATAATACCAACCTGTCAAATCTGCGGTCATCTCTCCACCATAATAGTCTGACGGCAAATCCAACTGCACCGACTCATCATTCTTACTGATAATCTGCAGCCGCTGCTCACCTGCTTTTATGGAATCAAACAAACTGAGCAACTCGCCCGTAATGGTAATCGGTATGTATTTCGTCAGCGAGGTCGGGCATTCCTTGATCTTGGGGGCTTGTTTCTGTATCACAAATGTCTCACCGATTGGACCGGTCTGTGTCTCCCCCTCTGCATTATAATAGTACAATCGGATCGACACTGGCGTTTCATCGTCCCTAAACGGCACTTCGAAAGTCAACTCATCCTTTCTCTTGGCTATAAGCGTAGCATTCAAATCGCCTAATACCACCCTGTCCACAACCTGCAGATTTTCGCCCTCCAGCACCAACTGCTGATTGACTGTCCCCTCTACCGGCCATTCGCGCACTACCGGCACTAAATACGACACCTCAAACAATGTCTTTGCCGTATCTCTACCGGCACTGTTCCTCACAATAGGAAAACCGGACTTGGCGGCTGCACTTATTTCTACCACCAGTTCCTCGTCCGATACACGATAGCGCATAGGTAGCAAATGTTCTCCCAACCAAACTGTATCTACATCACCTAAATTTGTACCGATAATGGTTACTTCCGTTCCTGCGGCTCCTCTATCAGGAACAAACGACTGGATAACAGGAGCAACAACCGCATTATGCTCCACCGATAATTTTTCTTGACAACTTGCCAATAGGCAGAGTGCCGTTATAAGAATAATAGTGTGTTTCATATCAATAGCCGACATTTTGTGTTAGATTAGGGTTAATATCACGTTCTTTCTGCGGAACGGGTAGTAGCAATTGTTCCTTCGTCAAGGTTATGGTATGCAGGTTGGAATAGAACTCATCATAATCGCTGCCCGATGAACTCCAGTGGGCATTCATCACCTCTACGACACGATTGGTACGGACCAAATCAAACCAACGCTGGTTCTCAAACGCAAACTCCAACCTGCGTTCTTTCTCTATCGCCATACGCATAGCCTGTCTGTTTGGCACATCGGCTGTCGTCAAATCCTCCAATCCCGCACGATGACGCGTCTTGTTGATATAGGGTAAAGCAGCCTCCGCTCCTTTCAGTTCATTCTCTACCTCTGCATACAATAGCAATATATCTGCAAAGCGCAATACCGACCAATCCTTGTCTCCGTCGTTTTTCAACACCACAGGCGAAGTATATTTGCATGCATACGCAGCACCTTTGCCTGATACAATAGTGCCGTCTTCTTTCGTATAGAAAGTACGCAAACATACATCACGGCGCAAGTCTCCTGACGAATAAGCGGATACAAGATCTATTGTCGGATAATTGAAACCCCTGCCGCTTCCGTTCACCACTGCTGCACCGCTGTTATTAGGCGCAAAATAGTTACCGAAAGGAGAACCTAATCCCAAACCTCCGCCTGTATAGCGCACTGCAAAAAGTATCTCACTGTTCATCTCGTTGTCAATGGCAAACACCAGCTCATAACTGTCCTGCAATTCGGCTCCGCTATGGTCTTTTATATCCTCCAGCAGAGCCTCTGTTGTCTCGTCATACAAACCGCGTGTGATACGCATCTTGGCAAGCATACCCTTTGCTGCCCACGAGGTGGCACGTCCCGCCATCTCCGGTGCATACGCATCCGGCAACAATTCGGCTGCTTTCGTAAAATCCTCCTCTATCTGCCCGTACACTTTCTCTATCGATGAGCGTCCGTGTCCCTGTGCCTCGGCTGCCGATATACGCTCCGTTACCAGTACTACCGGACCGAACAGACGCACCAGATTAAAGTAGTGGTAGCCGCGTATAAACCGCGCTTCACCTTCATACTGACTATGCAAATCTGCATCTGCAACCACGTCCAAATGCTCCAAAACAGTATTGCAACGTGCAATATTATGATAATTGGCAAGCCAGTATTTGTAGATATTGTCATCCGTTGTTTCTATCGTTGACAAATCATAATGGATAATTGTAGCATTCTCTGTTGTATTTGTGGCGTATGTGTAATAGCGACTATTGTCCGAGCGCGTCTCGGTAAAACGCCATTCATATTCCAATGGTGCCTGCATTCCGTTATAGCATGCCACCACTGCTGACTCTATATGTTCCTGCGTCTTGTAGAAACTGCCTTCGCCTATCTCGCTGATAGGTTGACGCTCCAAACAACCGCTCAGCAAAACAAGACCTATGTATAAATAATTTGTGCGTTTCATATTTGTTCAATTAGAAATTAAGTTCAATACCAAAAGAGAAAGTACGTTGAATCGGGAAGCCGCCACGCTGATAACCTGCAATCAAAGGAGAACTATACACTCCGTTTGTACTGCGTGCTTCCGGATTGATACCGCGATACGCTTTGTTCCATATATACAACAGGTTCTGACCCGTTACATACAAATGCAACGACTGCAAATGTATTTTCCGCAATTGTTTCTTGTTGAATGTATAACCGATCGTCAAATCCTTTATGGCGGCATAAGATGCATCCTGTACCACATAATCGGTCAATTCCCAACCTATACCATAAGCCGAATAGGTCGGAGTCTTGCCGTCGCCGGGATATTCCTCCGAAATAAAACGGTTGGTCGTATAAGCACGGTTATACTTCTTGGTCTCGTTGTAATATCCGTCGCCGTCTATTACTTTCACACCCGCAACACCTTGGAATACCACACTTATATCCACTCCGTAGAACAGAAACGTATTGGTCATACCCCAGTTCAGTATGGGGAACGGACTGCCTAACGCTGTCCTGTCGTAAGCGTCAATCTTGCCGTCCCCGTTCGTATCCACCACTTTTAGCGTTCCCGGTACAGGGGTTTTGCCTACCAAAAACACATCACTCGCACTGTTTCCGTTGCAAAAATCATCAATCTCCTGCTGCGTTGTCCATACACCATCGGTCTTGTAACCGTAATACTGAATGCTCGGTGCGCCCACTATAGCGGCATACACCTCCTGACGCTCGCCGTAACTCAGCATACGTTCCTCACCGCCTAATTCTAACAAACGGTTGTCGTTATGCGCAAGATTCAATGAGGTTTGCCACGTGAAATTCTTCCGCTTGATGTTATAAGTGTTGATTTCTATCTCCACACCGGTGTTACGTACACGACCTATATTGTTCCAGTAATTGCTATACCCTGTAACTCCCATCGCCGACTGCTTGAACAGCAACGCACGGGTCAGCGAATAGTACCAGTCCAACGTCAGGTTTATACGGCTTTTCACTGCCGAAAAATCCAAACCCGCATCGTACTCATTCGTCTGTTCCCAACTGATAGACTTGTTGCCTAACGTTGTGGAAGTATTTGCCAAACCCGAACTGACAGTACCATTTGTACCAAATGTATAATTGGCAGACGAAATCTTGTCATAGGCTGCGTAATTCTCTATATCATTGTTTCCGCTTATACCCCACGACCCGCGTATCTTCAGTTGGTTCAGCCAATCCTGCTCTTTCAACCACGCTTCCTCGCTCATTCGCCAACCGATACTCACCGAGGGGAATACACCCCACTGTTTCTCAGGACCGAACTTCGAACTGCCGTCCGCACGGACTGCCACCGATGCCAGATAACGCCCGTCATAATCATAATTCACACGCCCTAATACAGACAGCATCAGGTCGTCTTCCGCCGTGGTATAGGTACGAAGCGTTCCGTCTGCATCATACCGCGTAATATCCGTGGCGGCATTGATCGTCGGGACCATATCCGTCGGGAAACCCGTTCCTTTTATGCCGGCATAGTGATAGATATTGTAATCACACGTGAAACCTGCCATTGCACCAAATCCGTGCTTGCCCCACGATGCCGTATAGTTCAGTGTATTCTCCGTCAGTATATTCATTGCCAGGCGGTTCGTATAGAGTGCATAATTGGGGTCTCCGTCCGCCTTGGCATTTCTATTGTGATACAGACGATAGTCCCGATACTGCACATAGAAACCGTTGCTCGTGCGGAATGTCAAACCCTTGCAAATATCTATCGTCAGCACCGCATTACCCGTCATACGTAAATCACGCGTGTTGCGGCTCTCGTTCTCCATAATGGATGCGGGGTTGTTGTTGGCCGTGTTCCACGGAGAAGCATTCTCTATGACTGTACCATCCGGCAATTCATAATCCAAATTGTTAAAATGCCTTCCGTGCGCCCACGAACCCACAGGCTGACCTGTTATCTTTGCTGTCAATTCGGTATGACGAACCGGCAACCACGAGGGCGTACGATAGTAATCAATAAAATTGGTCGCAGGCGACTCGCGCTGGGTAAACGACGGGGACAAATTCACATTCAGTTTTACACGCTCACCCAACTGAGCATCCAATTTTGTACGGAGATTGAACTTGTTATACTGCGAATGAACCATTATGCCCTCATCGCGCGTATAGTTTCCGCTTACATAGTATTTCAAATCTTTCTTGCCGCCCGACACCGCCAACTGTGCACTCGTGATATTTGCCGCTTTGCGCAATCCCTCACGTTGCCAATCGGTGTTGTCTCCTATTGCCAACCACGCTTTTTCGTTGTTGTTCGGACCGGCACCGCCCAACTCCAACTCACGGTTCAGTATACTCACATACTCGGTCGAACTCATGATGTCGTGCAACGAATATGCTTGTTTGAAGCCCGTGTATGCCTTCACTGTGTACTTGGGTTTGCTCACACTGCCGCTTTTCGTCGTTATCAGTATCACGCCATTCGCACCACGACTGCCATAAATCGCTGCCGATGCTGCATCCTTCAGCACCTCTATCGACTCCACATCATTCATATCCAAATAACTCAAACCGTCTTCGGTGGGATAACCGTCAATCACCACCAACGGAGAGTTGTTTGCACTCAGCGAACCCATTCCGCGCACGCGTATCTGAGGAGCCGAACCCGCCTCGCTCGAAGTATTGGTTATCTGCACGCCCGCAATCTTGCCCTGCAATGCTTGATCAATACGCGAATACGTCATATTACTCACTTCCTCATCGGAAAACTTGCTGACCGAACCCGTCAAATGGCTCTTTTTCTGCACACCATAACCCACTACCACAACTTCGTCCAGGTCTTGTGCCACCTCCTTTAGGCGAATATGGATATTCGTCTGATAACCCACGGATATCTCCTCCGTCTGATAGCCGACATAACTGCACACCAGTACCGATTTTGCATCGGGTACGCTCAACATAAATTCACCCGCTGCGTCCGACAACGTACCGGTACCCGTACCTTTCAGCAAGATACTTACGCCCAACAGCGGTTCGCCTTCCGTATCTGTAATCCTACCGGACACCGATACATCTGCCATCGACACTATACTCGCCAATAGTACCGGCAGAATGATTGCTATTTTCTTTTTCATTGTATATAGATATAAAGATTTTTCCGTTACGTATTTGTTTGCTTGCCACGCTTGTATATGTATGGTGCTGACCTATCGCAGTAAGCATGTCTGCGCCGCAACCGGTGTTCCCAGATGTTGCAACAGGCTCTATGACAGGACGTTCCATAGCCGACTCTATTCGTACCTCGCTGTCTGTAGGCGACAGATTTTCATATATTCCGAAACGATTGACCGCATTGCCGCTCAAACGCATATCCAGACCGGTTATAGACGGAAGGTAGAACAAATAGTTATTCTTGCAACTGCTGTCTATATAGATGGAGTTTTCCGCTATCCACACCCCGACGGGGGCTACCGTACACTCCGATGAAGAATTATAATTGATGCAGAAAGCCTGTTTGCAATTTACTATTGTATTACCGTACACCTTCGCATTCTTTACAGGGTAATACTCGTTCAAAGCACTGTTCTCTTTGCCGCGTACTATGCATATCGCAGCACGATAATGATCCCCCGCCAGACCGTACATTGTATTGTGGCGGACAATATGGTCTTCGCCGATTAACCGTACTCCGCCGGTCTTGGCTGCATCATTGCCTATAAAATAGTTGTCTTCAACCGTGCAGCCGTTGCCGTGCCGCAGGGTCAGCGTCCCCTTGCATTCGTAAAAAGTGTTAGCACGATAGACATTGCCGCACGATTTGTTGGAGATAATCTCAATTTCCCCGTCGCAATGGGAAAAATAATTGCTGTCCACCATACATTTCGCCGCCGTCATACTCGTCTGGGAATCACCTATGCGGATAATCTCCTGACCGTTCAGTTCTTTGCCATTTTTATCCGTATTAGGTGTCCTGTCCGAAAACAGGCAATGATCAATACGGTGTCGTGCCTCTTTTCCGTTTTCCAACCAAACCACCAGCAGGGTTCCGCTATTGGTCTTGTCCGAAAACGTACAATAGTCCACACGGTTGTCTTGTCCGTATAGGCTCACCCATTTGCTGTCCTTCGTTGCATCTTGCATATTATAACTGCGTATCTCGGTTTTCGTCAGCCGGCAATGACGGCTGTCCCTCGAAAATGTTACAATCGCGCTCTCACCCGTAAAAGTTCCTGCAAAAAGCAAACTGCGGCTCTCTAAATAACTGCCCTCCATCGTCAGCGTACTGCTGCCCGTCATCACCACACTGCCTGTCGTCGGAGCAGTCAGTACAATCGGATGTTTTGCTGTTCCTTCACCTCGCAAAACGATCTGCTGATCTGTCCATTGCCCACCCGTCAACTGCAGCGTATCGCCTGCCTGCCAAATGCCGTTGTTGATATCTGCTGCACGGCTCACCGGCACAACACGGGCATTGATAACACACGGAAGCGTTACCAATACCGCAAATAGTATGAAGTATATCTTGGGCATTCTTTTCGTCCGTTTTTTACAATTCTATACCCGACAGGTTGTATTTTTTCCCGCCTCTATAGATGACCATATGACCGTTCTCAACTGCTTTTGTACAGTTTTCCTCCGCCTTTTCTTCCACAACCGTCATCGGGGTGGTCTGCGAGGACGAGGCGGCAACCGCCTCTGCCCACGTGGTGGCAATACGCACACCGCCCACTGTGCAATAGGTCTTTGTATTGCCTGTTGAATAAAAACAGAAGTACTTGAATGTTGATTTGGCTGCCGATTTCTCACCGTCTTGAGCCCATACTTCCGCAGGGTCTGCACCACCGATAACTGGATCAATATACAGTGCCGCTATGGTATCCGTCTCGCTAATCGTATATTTTACAACAAGCAAATGCGTCTCATTCACACTAATCACTCCGTTACCCCATTGAACATCTGCACCTTTGCCGCTCGAACGCGTAATACCTACACGGCATTTGTCCTTGCTGCCACCCGTATCCTTGCCTATCCATATACGCAAAGCCGCCGAGGTCTCAGTGTTGCTCAATCCGAACACCTGCGCCTGACTTGCTTTCTGCTCACCATCTGGACGTACCATAAAACTCAGATAAAAATCCGTTTTAAGCGGTGTCTCCAATGCCTTGGTATGAAAGTATTTGTCGCTCGCATTGTATGCTTGTACAACGGCATTACCCTTGCCGGAAAGCGCATATACCCCTCCTTCATTCGAATAGGTCAAAGCCGCTGCTTGTGTGCGCTCAATGCCACCGTCTGTAGTTACACTGCCACTCGTTTTCCACGCAGCAGGAAAATCGGTGAAGGTCTCGTCTGCAACAATGTTCGCGTGCAACATCAGCCCCGCCATTAGGGCAACTGTCAAAAAGAAAAGTTTTTTCATAATATTGATTTTTTGATTACTATAATTGAATGGGAATAACTTGCCCGTTCTTCATCTTTATGCTGATACGTATATGCCCAGGTGTATCGTCTTCTACCACCACTCTCCTGACCGCTGAACGTGAACCTTCCGTTTTTTCCTCTATCAAATCATATACACCGTGCGGCTCTATCACTGTGGCAAACACGTGGCGCGGAATACCGTTCTGACGGATAATCATACACGGCTCGCTGCGCAAATTCTGGTCGGGGTCAGTGGCTCCCAACCGGCAACCTATAGCCTCCGCACCGACCTCGGGATTCACCGTTGTCGTTACTGTATAAAAACGGTTTCCCTCCAACCATGTAAACTGTGCATTGTCTTCCGTTATGGGAACACGGCTTTCCTGCCAAAAATGTTGATAGCCGCTATGTCCTCCGACAGGATGCTGCACCTGCGTTTCACGGCGGATATCAAAATTTGCCTTTATCAGAGTACCGTTGTAATGCCACGGCATATCGTAAGTATGCACTTGCTTGCTCCCCGCTTCCATTACGTCAACCACAATCGGATACTCTGTTCCCGCATTGGCAAGCAGTACCGTCGTCCGCCGCATTCGTACACCCTGTGCGGCATAAGCGGCTGTATCCAATGCCTGCACCAAGGTGTCTTCCCAACGCGTGATAACGGGCGAATACCGGCTCGACAAATCATAATCTCCGCCGAAATCCGAAACCTCGTCCACTACCAATGTGTTGTGTGCCACCGTCTGTTTGCTGTATGTTTCATTCTCCCGCGTATAGCGTCCACCGCTTTTCTCCTCCACGTTGAGAAAACGGGCGGCACCATAATCCGTCAGTATCTCACACCCGTTGTCATACAATCCCAACGTCAGTTTATCGTAATGCCCGTGACTCAGACCATGACTCGTGGCTTTCATTGTAACTAACATACCCGCCTCGTTGTCCCCGTAACGCATCAACGCAACACCACCGCAATCGCCTTCCGACCCGTCGCGGTACAACTTGTTTTCGTACCGGAATGGAACAGCCCGCTGCGTCTGCAATGCCTCTTCCGTCACACGACCCGATTCTGTTTTCAGAAAACTACCCTGCTGACGCGCTATATCCAATAATTCAGGATTATGGCTCGCCCGATAAGCTATATCCACTGCTGCCACTATCTCTTGCGTACCGTATGTCTTCAACAATGCATCATTCATACGCAGTATCTCACCGTTATACGACTGCTGTATGAGCGCATCCAACGCTTTCAGTAAAATACTATCCCTGTATGCAAATATCTGCAAATCAGGCTGATGAGCATCAATTGCCTCCGCAAACACCATAAAAGGCCATATCGCATAGCGCAGATAATACGCCCCCTCCGTAAAATAACCGTCTGGCGAAAACAGTTCGTCCAACTGGCGCAAGAAACCCGCACTGCCGTCCTGGCTACTTCCGTAAAGTGCCTTTTTTACAAGCAGCGTATCTTCCATTGCATACCCTGCCAACCCTACTGCCGCACATGCCCACGTGGCATGATTGTGCAGCCTGTTAAAAGTACGATAATTGGCATCGTTGTCCTCTGTGCCGTTTTCTATAAAATCCGCCATCGGATAAAACAACTGCTCCTCTATCTTCTTGCGGTTCTTTTGGCTGATTTGATTGCGCACTTCTGCATATGCCTGTGCGGTATGTACAAGCCACACACTCTCATTCAGAGTCTGCCAGAACAGTTTGCCGGGAACCGGCGACTTGCCATAAGGATGCAAATCCAGCGTAGGATACAAATCGGCATATTCCAACAGCATTTCCTCTATCTCGTGGACATACTTGGCTTCGTGTGTAGTATGGTAAGCAATACCTGCATCATACAGCCTATAGTAGTTGCGCTTGTGCTGTTCATGGGTGAAACCGCCGGCAGCATCTGTCGGACGCGGCACACATACCCCGGAACTGTCACCCATAACCGCATTCATAGAAGATACAGCAATAGGAAACACCCATAAAAGAAACATCCCGCAAAGAAATACCGCAAGTTCAACTTGGAAATGCATTAAAGTGGTCATCTTACCATACCTGTTCTTCATAGTATTCTTAAATTGGTTAACCAAATATCACGGTGCAAAGGTACACCTATTTTTTGAAACCACCAAATTTCTGCCCGTTATTTTCAAAAAAAAATATACCCGCAACTTATTCAGACTGCACCCCATCTGCATTTTATCTGCACTTTTATATGTATATATCCCCTCCCTATCTTTATGCTACCGGGTCTATGTGATTCGTACGAACT
>DGIN01000068.1 GCA_002387325.1 Bacteroidales bacterium UBA4621
TTTGCCAACTGGTCTTTGCGGGGGACGTACTTGCCGCTGGATTGCCACATATCGCGGTAAACCAACGAGAATTGAATTTCTTTCTTCATATTATAGTTTAGATAAAAGTTCTGTTGCCTATTTTGCTGCAAAGGTACAACTTATTTTCGGTTTCCACAAGTGGCAGACGCTTTTTGCAAAGTACGATGTAGAGTCTATCGCCCTACCACTCATTACCCATAGAACACTCTGATAAGGCGTTTCCCTGCATACAGCAACTACCCCAAAGCCGACACCAAATGTCTCCTATGCCGCAAGCGGCAAGAAAAACGGAAGAAAACAAGTCGGAAGTTACTCTTTGACGATGCGGGACTATAAGGAGTTCCGCTCAAGCCACAGGCTTTCGCTTCGTTACAGCACCCAGTGCTACGCACCTGCTTTACGCTTCACGTCTCCATCAAGATGTTATTCATACTTGACGATGCGAGACGCGTCGTCTCCACACGTTTCAATACGTTTCAACAGTGCCAATACCGCTGGCGAGGCGCCCGCGTCCCCGGAGCAGAGGATGCCAACCCTTTGGTAAACGCCTTATATGGTCAGCACGATGAACCGTATATCTACCGTGTATCTACCGTGTATGTACCGTATATCTACCGTGTATGTACCGTAGTTGATAGCGTGAGGACAGCGGAGAGACAACAACTAAACACCAAATAAACAACAATAAGCAACAGACAACAAATAAAACAACAACAGACAACAATAAACAACGAATTGATATGCGGTTTGAAGGGGGTGTTTATTTCAGCGAGTCGATGAAAGCGTTTTTGGAGAGGGTGTCTTCGGCACCGTTGCAGAAGCGGGTGATGTGCCACGTGTCGTCTTTGAGGACGGGAAGATAGAAGAGGTGGTCGGGCGTCCGCGTCCCCTGCGGGAGATGTGGATATGGGATTATAGTTTTGGAACAGTGCAGGGAAGGCTCGGATGTCGTCGGTCATACGCTCAAAACGCTTGTTGAAATGCAAGCCCGTGCGTTTGTAGGTGGTACCGATGGCGGCAAGCGGATAGGGCTGTTGTTTATGTTGTTTTTCTATATTGCACGAGGGAAAATATCAGTCGAACAGTGTGGGATTATCTCGGTCGAAGCGTTTGAGGATATTGTGTATCAGGGTCTCGCGAATGAGTTTGCTGCGGTTGGTGACAGTGTAGCGGTTGCAGTACTTCTGCAAGACACGCAATTCGCTGTCGTTGAGCATGATACTCACCCGATGACTCCTGCGCTGTTTGGTTGTCCGCTTGACCATTACACAATTAACAATTAATAATTAACAATTAATATGCACATTTTCTCAATAATGCATTTTTTAGAAAAAGAAACCGAGGCGGATACCTGTATGTACGAATCCGCGACCGGTGTGGTTTGTAAACGAGGTATCTTCTATGGTTTCTTGCACTTCTATTTTGGCTTGCTGGAACTGCACATCGGCGGCGATGTACAGTGCGGATTTGGTGCTTATTCGGTAGCAGTAACCGAGGTCCACCCCCGCATACAGACCGCCGAGGTATTCCTTGCCCAATGCCACACCATATCCCAAAGCGATACCTGCTATCGGGCTGTTCTTCTGCTGCAAAAAGGGAATACGTACCGCCAACTGAACAGGCAGAAAGGCATAGCGTTGCCTACCCATAAACTCACCAATATACCCGATGCCACCGCCCAAGAAAATACGCTTGCCGAGCATATCATGCGAGCCGACCAACAGGTTTGCGCCGAAATGCCCGCCGACAGTGTCTGCAGGAATGAATGTAGCACCGCCTGCCAGTTCCAAAAGGACGGAGACTTTTTTGGAGGAAGTAACGGAAGAAACGGTGTCTGCTTGGGGCTGATTGAAAACCGAAACCTCGTCGGATATAGACAACACATCCGCACGCGGATACTGGAAACGCGCACCGGAAGCGTCTTTGAAGACAATGACTTCTTCGTTTTGAAAGATAATCGTTCCTTGCACCTGCGTACCGGTACGCAGCGTCAAGACCTCTGCCTGTGTGCTGATTACACATAGGAGCAGAGCCGTCAAGAAGAAGAAATGATTTTTCATACAGCCCGCAAAGGTAACGAAAAAAAACGGACTACGCAAATCTTTTGCGGTTTTTGCCTTTAATGAACAGGGCAACCGCATCAAAATAATAGCATATTCAGTATGATTTTGAAAGAATACGTGTAGTGTTATACTATTTTCTGTACAAAACGTTATCCATACTTAACGATGCGAGACGATAAGGAGTTCTATTCAGCCCACATGGCTTCGTGCCGCTACGGCACTCAATGCGTATGCGTTTGACGATGCGGGATGCATCGTCTCCCCAAACGTAGCATAGTCATGCGGTTTGTGCCAAACCGACCGCGGACGAGGGCGTCCGCGTCCCCGGCGATGTCATCTTGTAGCAAAAATCCCAATAATGTGTTAATGTTTGATGCGGTTGCCCTGTCGCCTAATAAAGCCTTTGCGGTTACCTTTTGTTTTCCTTGTATCAGTACTTTCTTTTGCCGGTTTGGGCGTGTGTTTGCGGGGTGTATAATCTTCGTCGGCAAGGATAAAATCCACCTGCCGTTTCTCGGCATCGGCACGCACCACGCGTATGCGGAGCGGGTCGCCGAGTGTAAACGTCTCGCCCGAAGCGGAACCGATAAGGCGGTAGTTTTTCTCGTCATATTGGAAGAATTCCCCCCTGCGAATGGAGTTGATGCGGATAAGCCCCTCGCAACGGGAGTCGTCGATCTGGACAAAGAGACCGAAGTCCGTAACGCCCGATATATGTCCGTCCAACTCCTCGCCGATAAAACGGTGCATCCATTTGGCTTGGTATTCCTTGATAGAATCGCGCTCGGCGGCTTGTGCCTGTATCTCCATCTCGGTGCAGTGTTGGCACATATCCTCCAACTGCTCCGCCGACCACCTCTCGCCCTTGCCGCTCAGGATATACTTGTCCAGCAGGCGGTGAACGAGCATATCGGGATAACGGCGGATAGGAGAAGTGAAATGGGTATAATGGGAGAAAGCCAAACCGTAATGCCCGATGTTGTGCGTTGAATAGACGGCCTTCGCCATAGCACGGATAGTCAAAATCTCAATCACCTGCGGTTGCACCTTGTCGCCCATACGGCGTTTGAAAGCACGCAGGTCTTTGAGTTTGTCCTGATCGGGTTTGTCGTGGATACGATAGACAAACGGCTTGCCGCCCGCCATAGCCGCCACGGTGCGGTTGGCGAGGAGCATAAACTCCTCTATCAGATAGTGCGCCTCGTTGGGGTGTTCAAAATAAATCTCTACGGGTTCGCCGTTCTCGTCCAAACGGAAACGCACTTCGTCCTGCTCAAGATAGAGCGAACCGTCGGCAAACCGCTTGTTGCGCAGGTGTTTCGCCACTTCGTTGAGGACGGAGATAGCATCTGCCAACTGTGCATTATACATCGGAGATTGTGCATTCTCAATGATTTCCTGTGCCTGATCGTAGGTGAGACGCACATTGGAACGAATGACAGTGCGGCAGAGTTTGTGCTTGACGACATGCCCCTCTGCGGTCATAGTAAAGATAACCGACATACAGAGTTTGTCCTCATCCGGGCGCAACGAACAGAGATAGTTACAGAGTTCTTCGGGGAGCATAGGAATGACCTTGTCCACCAGATAGACACTCGTGCCGCGGCGGTATGCCTCGTCGTCAATCTCCGAACCGGGGGTAACGTAGTGGGTAACATCGGCGATGTGTACGCCTATCTGCAGCAATCCGTCGTCCGTGCGTTGGAACGACAGGGCATCATCAAAATCTTTGGCATCGGCAGGGTCGATGGTGAAAGTAAAGACATCGCGCATATCGCGGCGACGGAGAATTTCTTGCGGTTGTATCATTTGGCAAACTGCTACAAAAATCGTGCTACAATCCCAATTGCCCTCACACAGGTGCCGGCGTGTGCGAAAAACAGCAGAAATAAAGGAAAAATGAAAAACTATTTGCGTAATTTATTTTTTCTTATTACTTTTGCACACAAAACCTAAACAAAACCTTATTATGAAAACAAGAACTTTCCCGCTGATTGTTCTCTTGCTGGCGTTGCCGTGGATAGGTGCAAACGCCAAACCTAAAGAGAAACAACCGCAAACCGACCGCCAGTATTGGTGCAGTCTTGCCTATCAAATGGCACAGCCCGTATTAGAAAATATGGCAAAAGGCAAACTGCAAAAGAACATGCAGACGGAATTCAGCCCCACTTTTGATGACCGCGACCGCCGCGTACTCTATATGGAGTGCTTCGGCCGACTGATGGCGGGTATCGCCCCATGGGTATCATTACCCGATGACAACACCGCCGAAGGAGTGCAACGAAAACAGTTGCGCGAATGGGCGTTGGCCTCCTACCGCAATGCCGTCGATCCGGACAGCCCGGATTACCTCTGCTGGGGTATCACGGGACAGAACCTCGTGGACGGAGCGTACATAGCCGAGAGTTTTTTACGTGCCTACGATGCGCTTTGGGTACCGCTTGACAGTCTTACCAAAGCCCGTTACATACACGAGTTCCAACAGTTAAGGCACATCGATCCGCCCTACACCAACTGGCTTCTTTTCTCCTCAACCATTGAGAGTTTTATAGCCAAAGCGGGAGGCGACTACGATGCCTACCGTGTCAATTCCGCTTGCCGCAAGATGGAAGAATGGTATGTGGGCGACGGTTGGTATGCCGACGGACCCGAGTTTGCTTTCGACTACTACAGCAGTTATGTTTTTCACCCTATGTATCTCGAGACCCTGCAAGCAATGATTGATGCCGGAGCGGACACGCGTCTCAATTATCAACACTACTACGACCGCGAACTGCAACGCTGCCAAAGATATGCCCTCGTCTTGGAGCGTTTCATATCCCCCGAGGGTACATTCCCTGTCTTTGGACGCAGTATCCCCTATCGTATGGCTACTATGCAACCTTTGGCACTGATGGCATGGTATCAGACTATGCCAGCCGAACTGAACAACGGACAAGTACGTGCAGCACTCACCAAAGTACTACACAGAATGTTTGATACGCAAAACAACTACAACGAAGGAGGTTATTTGACAATCGGTTTCTGCGGTTCACAGACCAACATAGCCGACTGGTACACCAACAACGGTTCGCTCTATATGACCTCCTTGGCATTCATGCCACTCGGTCTGCCAGCCGACCATCCGTTCTGGACAGACGCCCCGCAGCCGTGGACACAAGTGAAAGCATGGAACGGCGAAGCCTTTCTGAAAGACCACATATGGAGAGACAAAATACAAACCGCAGACAAATGGTAAGAAACACGTTCATTGCGTGTGATTAAGCGTTGATTTTAATTTGGAACAAGTTATGAAAAAGATATTTTTGAGTATCGTCGCTATGGCAGTTATGCTGCCTGTCTTTGCTGCCGATTGGACAGCGCAGCAAGTGGAGGAGATTATCCGCCGTGTGAACACTTATTGGCAAACCCATAACCCCGCCGAAGTGCGTTCTTTTTGGGACAATGCCGCCTACCATACAGGCAACATCGAAGTATATAAGTTGCTGCAAGACAAACAGATGTTGGACTACTCCACCCGTTGGGCGGAACATAACTGGTGGAGCGGAGCCACAGAACAAGACCCGAAGAAATGGAAATACAAAGAATACGGGGAAGGACAGGACTATGTGCTTTTCGGCGATTGGCAGATATGCTTTCAGACCTATATTGACCTGTATAATATGAGCCTTGCCGAAAACACCGCCACAGAAAAGATGGTTAACCGTGCCAGAGAAGTAATGCACTACGAGGCTTATTCCAAGGCAACCGATTATTGGTGGTGGTGCGATGCACTCTATATGGTAATGCCAGTAATGACCAAGATGTTCCGCCTCACAGGGGACACAACCTATTTAGACAAACTCTACGCCAACCTGCTCTACTCCGACAATATTATGTTAGATCAGGCAACAGGATTTTACTACCGTGATGCCCGCTATGTCTATCCGCAACACACAACCGCCAACGGCAAGAAAGACTTTTGGGCACGTGGAGACGGCTGGGTATTGGCAGGGCTTGCCAAAGTGCTGCAAGAGTTACCTGCCGACTATCCGCATCATACATTCTTTGTGGAAAAATTCCGCCGGTTGGCATACAGCGTAGCCCATGCGCAACAGGCAGAAGGCTATTGGACACGCTCCATGTTGGACGCAGAACACGCCCCCGGATATGAAACCAGTGGCACAGCATTCTTTACATACGGCATTCTGTGGGGTATCAACAACGGTTACTTGGACAAAGCGGATTATGCCGGTACGATTGACCGCGCATGGCATTATCTGACTACGATCGCCCTGCAACCAGCAGGCGCAGTGGGGTATGTACAACCCATCGGCGACCGTGCCATTCCTGGACAGACACTCAATGCCAACTCGGAAGCCAACTTCGGCGTAGGGGCATTCCTGCTTGCTGCCTGCGAGTATTACCGCTATATAGCGCGGTAACCACTTACCGATTTGCTTGTATCAACTTGGAGACAAGACGGTAGAGAGTACGCAAGTCGCCTGCGGGGAGGAGGGAGAGGTGGTGCTGCATCACGTTCCCGTCCCCGCGGCGGGCAGGTCCCGTCTGTGCATCACGGGGTGAAAGCGTGTGTATTTTCTCTGCCGTTTGGTCGATGAGCGGCAAGAGGACTTGGAATGGGATACTCGTTCCGCGCAGTATGTCGGCGGCGATAGCATACATCTCGTTGGTGAAATTGTTGGCAAAGACTCCCGCCACGTGCAAACGCTCACGGTCGTGTTGGTTGGCTTCATAGATACGGGGGGTAATAGTTTGCGCAAGCGAATAGATAGCACTTATGTCGTCTATGTTGCGCCCCTCGATAAAGACGGGAACCGTTGTAAAGTCCTCTATCAGGTGCGCCTTGCTGAAACTCTGGAAGAAATAGAGAATGCCTGCGTGCGGTTTGTCATCACCGAATACCGACAGCGGCATCGTACCCGATGTATGAAGGTGTAATGCACGCGGTGCGTGTACCTGTGCCGCCACTTGCTCCAACGCCTCGTCCCGCACAGCATAAATAAACACGTCCGACTCGGGAAGAGCGTCCAAACCCTCCCTGCTCGATACCATCTCTGCACGCACCCCGTTCTTCTCAAAGGCATGCAGCAGATTGCACGCCACATTGCCCTGACCAACAATGGTGATTCGCATAGTTTATAAAGTTAGGTTCTTGTAGAACTCCGTGACCGCTACGATGCCGTTCTCCCATGTCTCGAGGTCCATCGACTCGTTGGGCGAGTGGATAGCGTTCTGCTCCAAGCCGAAGCCCATGAGAATCGTCTTCACGCCCAGGATTTGCTCGAAAGAAGAGATGATTGGGATACTACCTCCCCGGCGGGCAGCCAACGGACGTTTGCCGAAAGCCACTTCAAAGCCCTTCTCGGCAGCCTTGTAGGCGGGTATGTCAATGGGGCATACATAGCCCTGACCACCGTGCATAGGCGTTACTTTTACGCGCACACCCACAGGCGCAAGTTGCTGCATATAGTCGGCAAAGGCTTGGCTGATACGCTCGTGGTCCTGGTTTGCCACCAAACGACAACTGACTTTGGCAAAGGCTTTGGACGGAAGGACCGTCTTGCTGCCCTCGCCCGTGTAGCCGCCCCAGATACCGCAGATGTCGAACGACGGACGGCAGGAGTTGCGCTCCAGTGTGGAGTAGCCCTCCTCGCCAAAGGTAGCATCCACATCTATGGCACGGCAGTAAGCCTCTTCGGAGAAGGGGATTTGCGCTATCATCCCGCGCTCGGCAGCGGGAATGGGCAGCACATCGTCGTAGAAATGCGGGATAGTAATGCGTCCGTGCTTATCCACCACCTGCGCCAGCATCTCACAGAGCGCATTGATAGGGTTCTTGACAGCACCTCCGAAATGCCCGCTATGCAGGTCGCGGCACGGTCCGTCCACCTCGATTTGCCAATACGCCAACCCGCGCAGACCGGTGGTGATGGAGGGAGTGTCCTTGCCTATCATGGAGGTGTCGCTGACCAGAATAATGTCGCACGCAAGGAGTTCTTTGTGCTTGTGCAGGAAAGCCTCAAGCGAGGGACTGCCGATTTCCTCTTCGCCCTCGAAGATAAACTTCACGTGGCAGTTCATAAGCCCTTCGCGTACCATATACTCGAAGGCTTTGGCTTGTATCATCGCCTGCCCCTTGTCGTCATCAGCCCCGCGGGCATAGAGACGACCGTCGCGGATGTCCGGCTCCCACGGATTGGAATGCCACAGGTCAAGCGGCTCCACAGGCATAACATCATAGTGCGCATAGACGAGAACCGTCGGGACGCGCTTGCCTTCAGGGATATTAGGTGTGTACTCGGCATAGACAAAGGGGTTGCCGTCGGAGGGCATCACCTCGGCTTTCTGACAGCCTGCCGCCAACAGCAGTTCGTACCAACGCTCGGCACAACGCTGCATATCTGCCTTATGCTCAGGCTGACAACTGACACTCGGAATACGGATAAGACTCGCCCACTCCTCGTGGAAACGGGGGCGATTTTCGGCAATGTAAGAACGGATGTCCATAGTAATTATGAATTATGAATGGTGAATTGGTAGTACTTTATCTGAATTTGTGCGCGAAGCCGATGGAGAGAAGTTCGCGGAACTGCAGTTTGGCTTTCTCATCACCCGTATAGATGACGGTATTATCATAACGCGGGTGAAGCATTACACGCGCAGAAAAGAAACGGTTGATGATAAAATCACAGTTCACCTCAAGGTCCAACTCCACCTTTTTATAGTTGGTGTACATATAAAACTTGGTTTCCAAAGCAATCTCCCGCACGGGTTTCCAGACATACTCCACACGGACGGAACTACCGACATCGTTGAGCGTCTTTTTCCCGACAGGGATACTATAGTCGGTTTGCTTCATATTGGTGGTATCACTCACGTGTACCAGTTTGTATGCCAAAGGCGAGAAAGAAAGACTCAACCCATCAACGGGTTTATAATCAAGACCTAATGCCAGGTTAAGCCGCACAGGAGAGAACGGTGCGGACTTTTTCTCACGGGTATTGGCCTTATACGTATTGAACAGACGGGTCTCGAATTCCGCCGAGAAGGAATAGAAAAGTTTATTGCCAACAGCCCTATAGTTGGCTTTAGAGTAGAGACGCAGCAGGTCATCGGTGGTGTTGATTTTGCGAAGCGAATCTCCGCTTACTGTGGAACCGCCCGCACGCCATTCCCCCGTATTCTCCCAGGTAAACCGCTCGGAGTAATATCCTGCCGTTCCTTTGAATATACTGAGTACCGCAAACGATGAGGAACCGCCCTGATACCAGTTGGGAGAGACATAGTTTTGGGTCAGTTGCAGCATTATCTTCGCCTCTCTCCGCCACGGGGTGTGCATTTCCCTGATAGCCCGCAGCACTTCGTTTCTGTCTTCTTCGGCATCTTTGACAAGCGATTTTTGTGCAACAACCACCATAGGGACATCGTGTACCTCTTCGCGAAGACGCGCGTTTACCTGCTTGAGCGAATCGAGTTCAACCGAGTCGCGGCGTGCTTGTGCCAAGAGCGAATCGCGTACAAGTATTTCCGCCACGGTGAGTTGCTGCTCAAGACTGTCGTTCTCGTGGAGTTCCATACTTTGCTTGGCGACCAACTCCAGCAGGAGAGCATCCAAATCGGAAATGGAAGACATATCCTGCAAACGGACAGTATCCGGTTCGATACCCGCATAGCCGTCTGCCACCAAAACAGAGTCTTGTGCCGCCCCGAGAGAGACGGCACAAGACAGAAAACATAAGATTAGGTTTATTAATCGACGCATAGTATAGTGCGGTGAACGTTAATTACCGTGTAATTGAACGTTAATCATTCACTCTGTATTATTTGTATATCTTATAACCGGCAGCCGATGCCGAGAACAAGGAGGGCATCGTAGCCGAGATTCAGTTCTGCCAAACCATAAACCCTTTCACCGCCGAAGGCTACGCCAAAAGCAGTGAGGTTGAATGCCGGCAGAAACGAAGACTGCAGCATATGGGTGTTGCCATCGGAATCGGTATAGCCCTTGCGGTAGGTCTTATCCAAGAAATACATTCCGAAACCGAAATCCAAGCCAGAATAGAGTTTCACGTGGCGGCGGTTGAGATAGGTGAACTGGCAACTTGCCATCAATGAAACGCAATGTCCCGAAGTCTGTCCGATAACAGTCGTTTTGGCTTCGTCAGCACGGGCATAGAAATCGTAACCGTCGCCCTCCCATTGCACTTTCGCACCTGCACGCAACCACCAAAGTGCCTGATAATGGTACTGCAAACCATAGTTGCCGTAGTAGCGGATAGTGCCGCCGTTATCACCCAAGTTAGATGCAATGTTGATAAACACCGTCCGGAGAGGATAGATACCCGACATATATCCGCCCGTAATACTCAAGTCGTGTCGGTGTGCCTGCCAATCGTAGTCCGTACTCTGTGCATAGGCAGAAAAGACCAATAGCACCAACAAGGTGATACTTACCAATCGCTTCATAGTGAATAAGTTTTCAGACACACATTGTTCCCCCTTTTGACTGATAGAACAATGTATGAATTATTAAATAAAACTATATTTTACAAGTGGTGTTAACCTGATATGAACAGGCTATTCACACGGTATCCTCACGACATCCACCCGACTTATCCAAATAGAAGCACCCTACTCTGCCTACTATGAATTTTAACCTTTATGGAGTCTCTTATATATATTTTTAGAGTGCACCATTTTCCAAACGACCGTGGCATTGTTTGTATTTCTTGCCGCTGCCGCACGGGCACGGGTCGTTGGGACGCGGTTTCTTCTCCACGTGAATCGGCTCGGGGCGTTGCACCTCGCGGGTGTCGCGCCCTGCGGCTGCCGCCTG
>DGIN01000077.1 GCA_002387325.1 Bacteroidales bacterium UBA4621
GTATAAACTGCATAAACGTTGTTTTGATGCGGTTGCCCTGATGGAAAATAGTCGAAAAAGCAATACTCTTTGGAGATGTCAGAAAAAAGGTGTAACTTTGCAGGCTCATAGTGGTATGTTGTACATATTGCCAATACAAAATAACCAAGATATGACTATCCTTTGTATAGAAACGAGTACTAACGTATGCAGTGCTGCTGTTACCATAGGTGGTATACCTGTGGCTGAACGCATCAGTCGTGAAGGGGGCAATCATGCTAAATTGTTACCTGTTTTTGTTGATGAACTGTTCAAAGAAGTACGTACCAAAGGATTGGAAATAGAAGGAATCGCACTTTCAGAGGGACCGGGTAGTTATACGGGGTTACGGATAGGTACCAGTACAGCCAAGGGACTTTGCTATGGATTGGATATACCGCTTATTCCAATCAATACTTTGCAGATACTGTCTGCTTCATGCGTAGCACGGTACGGTACACAGTTATTGCCAAATGCACTGTTATGTCCTATGTTGGATGCACGCCGTATGGAGGTATATACCTCCCTTTATGATGAAGAACTGCAACCTGTAGGTGGTGTGGAAGCCCGCGTGGTGGAAGATGGTCAATGGCTGCTTGACACAGGAAAGGACGTATATTATTTCGGTGATGGGGCTGCAAAGTGCCAAACACTACTCAATTCTTCCACATTGCACTATATGGCGGATATTGTACCTGAAGCAAAATATATGGGACTATTGGCTGAACGTATGCTGTCAGAAGGCTGCAACGGGGCTGATGTTGCGTACTATGAGCCGTTTTATTTGAAAGAATTTGTTGCTGAAACACCACACATAAAGGGGCTGTGATAAGTAAAAATGTACAGATTGGACAAACATATATACGGGGGGATGGTGACACTTGTTGTGTTGCTTTGTGGTTGCTCTACGCAAAAGAATACGCCCGCAACACGATTGTACCACCAAACCAAAGTAAAGTACAACATTATGTACAATGGCAATACTGCCTATGAGGAGGGACTGAAGGCCATACGTGATGCCAATGAAGATGATTATTCAACCATTCTTAATTTATATCCGGTAAGTAACCATCAGGCGGCAGAGGCGGCTGCTTCACAGATGGATAAGACTATTGAGAAATGTCGTAAGTGTATCAAACTACATTCTATCAAGGCTAAACCCAAGCCGGATCCTAAGAAACGTAACGACCCGAAATATAGAGCGTGGCTTCAGCAAGAGGAGTTTAACAACCAAATGGGTGAGGTATGGCTGCGTCTCGGCGAAGCCGAGTTCCATAAGGGAGATTTTCTCGGTTCCATCGGTACTTTTACCTATATCAGCCGCCATTATGGCACCGACCCCGATATGGTCGCACGCTGCCAACTCTGGATAGCCCGCGCTTATGGCGAATTGGGATGGCTCTACGAGGCAGAAGATATGCTTCACAAAGTACAGATTGATGCCCTCGACAAGAAACATGCGCGTCTCTATTCTGCGGTTAGTGCGGATATATTGCTCAAAACCAAACAATATCATGCTGCCATTCCATTTGTAAAAAGTGCTATATCCAACGAAAAACGTAAGGTTTATCGTCCGCGATTTGAGTACATACTCGGACAACTCTATGAATTGGATGGCAATAAACGGGAGGCAGTTGAAACTTACAAAAAAGTAATTCGTCTTGCACCACCGACAGAGATGGAGTTTAATGCCCGTGTCCATATTGCCCAACTGAGTGGTAAATCATCGCTCAAACAACTGCGACAGATGGCACGCCAAAGCAAGTACAAAGATCAACTGGATCAAATATATGGTGCAATGGGAAATATATACCTTGCATCGGGCGATACTGCCAAGGCATTGGAAAACTATCATCTCGCCATTGACAACGCAACACAAGCCGGTTTGCAAAAAGCGGCTGTTTTGATACGTGCGGGCGACCTCTATTACAAACAACGCAATTATGTTGAGGCCCAACCTTGTTATCGAGAGGCTGTTACTATTCTAACATCAGATAATGAGCAGTTCGTGCGTGTGCAGAAACGCTCTGAAGTATTGGATGAACTAATTCAGGAGTGCAATGTGGTGCAGTTACAAGATTCGTTGCAACGGCTTGGTAGGATGACTGAGCAGGAACAGCGTAAAGTAATTGAGCAACTCATTGCCAATCTTATTAAATCGGAACAAGAGGCTGCAGAAAAAGAGGCGTTGGCTGCCCGTGAAGCCGAAAACGACAATGGATTGCAGAGTGTGAATACCGCTAATATGTTGGGTGGCGGAGGAATGAAGGGAGATTGGTATTTTTATAATGCGCAATTGTTGCGGTCTGGTAAACAGGAATTTGGCAAGCAATGGGGCAACCGACCATTAGAGGATAATTGGCGTCGGCGCAGTAAAGCCGTTTCTGCTCTTTTCAAAGATGCAGCAAATGCCGATGAAAGCGAAGAAATATCCGATTCAACGATGGTGTCGGATAGTATTTCCGTACAAAATAATACGCCAGAGACAGATACTCACAAACCGGAGTATTACTTGCAACAAATACCGCATACACAAACCGATTTGGCATTATCTGACAGCCTAATACGCAGTGCACTAATCAGTATGGTTTATATCTATCAGGACAAGTTGGACGACCATACTCTTGCCGATGAGACTTTTGCCGAACTATGCCGCCGCTTCCCGCATCATAAAGATCTGCTTGATCTGTACTATATGTACTATCTCAATGCCCTGCGCCACGAGGACAAGAGTGCACAGGACTATTACCGCAAGCAGATTATCGAACTATATCCCGACACCAAGCAGGCGTATATTGTTGCGCAACCCGACTATTTTGAGCGGCTTCGGCATCAAACCGTTGAGCAGGATTCGCTCTATGAAGCCACTTACACGGCTTATACCAAGAGTGATTTTGCTACTGTCAAGCAGAATAAACAGTATGCCGAGCAGAAGTATCCGCTTTCACCATTGATGCCGCGTTTCTTGTTTCTAAACGCAGTGGCGGTAGCACGTACGGACGGACAGCAGGCGTTTGTGAGCGAACTGCAAAATATGGTCAACCGTTATCCTGAGAGTGAACTCAGTGCAATGGCAAAAGATATGTTAGCAATGATGGGGCAGGGTATGGAGAGCCAAAAAGGTGATGTGTCCAATAGTTTGAGTAGTCTGCGGGAGCAAACGGCGCAGACAGAAGAGAAAATGGACTCGGTGCCGGTCTTCTCCGATGAACGCAATGCTCCAAGTGTTGTACTCCTTGTATTGCCGGAAACTGATGAACAAGCACTTAATCGATTGCAGTATGAAGTCGCACTATTCAATTTCTCCCAATTCCTGATACGCGATTTCAATATGCAAAAAATGCCGATATTGGATACAGGGTCCGCTCTGCGGGTTAGTGGCTTCGAAAATATGGATGAGGCTGAGTGGTGGATAGGATTAGTGGAACAAAACACTGAACTTACACAATTGCTCCGAGAAATGCAGGTAGAATTAGTGCCACTTACCGAGCAGAATTTACCACACTATAAACATAGGAAGAAAGGTGCATAGATTGTATGCAATCTTGCTATTGGGAAATAAAAAAGAGAGTCGGAAAGACTCTCTTCATTTGTCGGGATGACAAGATTCGAACTTGCGACCTCCGGTCCCCCAGACCGTTGCGCTACCGGACTGCGCCACATCCCGATGCTCCAATTTCTTGAAAGCGGGTGCAAAGATACTGCTAAAAAGTGAAATATGCAAATTATTTTGCGTTTTTATTATACGAATTACATTGAATATGACAAAAAAATTCTACATAGAGACCTATGGCTGCCAGATGAATGTGGCAGATAGTGAGGTCGTAGCAGCCATTATGCAGACGGCTGATACCGAGATGACGGAGCAATGGGAGGAGGCCGATATTATTCTGCTCAATACATGTTCCATACGTGATAATGCCGAACAAAAGGTGGTCTCACGCCTCAAGGAACTGAAATCACACAAGGTACAAAGCCGGTCGGAGGTGGTGCAAGATGGACGTAAAGTAACGCTGGGAGTCATCGGGTGTATGGCAGAGCGTATGGGGGAAGACTTGATAGAGAAATATGGCGTGGATTTTGTCGCTGGTCCTGATTCGTATTTGGATATACCGAATTTGTTGGCACAATGCGAGATGGGGCAGAAAGCGATGAATGTGGAACTAAGTAAAACAGAGACTTATCGTGAGATATTGCCGGCACGTATAGGCAAGACAATCAGCGGCTTTGTAAGTATTATGCGTGGATGTAACAATTTTTGCTCCTATTGCGTTGTACCCTATACACGGGGGCGAGAGCGTAGCCGCGATGTGGAGAGTATTCTCAATGAGGTATGCGACCTGTGGCAAAAGGGGTATAAAGAGGTTACACTTCTTGGGCAAAATGTCAATTCTTATCGCTTCCAACGGCAAAATGGAGAAATAATGGATTTTGCGGAACTGTTGGAAATAGTGGCAAATGCGGTACCGGAGATGCGCATTCGTTTTACGACAAGCCATCCCAAAGATATGTCGGACAAGACTCTTGAGACTATTGCACGTCATCGGAATCTGTGTCGTTTCATTCACTTGCCGGTACAGAGCGGGTCAAACAGAATACTCAAACTGATGAACCGGAAATATACGCGCGAGTGGTATCTCGAGCGTATCGCTGCCATTCGCCGTATCCTGCCTGATGCTACTATCGGGACGGATGTGTTCTGCGGTTTTCACGATGAGACGCTTGAAGACCACGCCGAGACCCTCAGCCTGATGCGCGAGGTGGGCTTTGATACGGCGTTTATGTTCAAGTACAGCGAGCGTCCGGGAACATACGCACAGAAGCATTTGCCGGATAATGTTCCTGAGGACGAAAAAGTACGCCGTCTGAATGAGATTATCGCTTTGCAGAGTGAACTTTCTTTGGCAAGCAATCGCCGTGAAATAGGAAATACAGTAGAGGTTTTGGTGGAGGGCTATTCCAAACGAAGCCGTGAGGATATGTACGGACGTACTTCGCAATACAAAACTGTGGTTTTCCCGCGGGAGGGACGACATATCGGAGAACTGGTAAATGTTGAGATTTTAGAGGCAAGTGCGGCTACATTACGTGGAAAAATTGTAGAAAAATAGAGAAATACGGCATTTTTAGTTAAAAAATTTGCACGTATAAAAAAAAGGTCGTACCTTTGCAGCCGAAAACAAATAAAATTTTCATAGTTAAGGTTTAGGTTTAATGGCAATAGGAGGCTGTGAAGTTTCCTATTGTTTTTTACAAAACCTATCCTTGAGTACTGGAAAAAAAGAGAAACATAGCAAAATTTGTAGTATTAACCTTTTAATATGTAAGTCTCGGAGTTATCCGAGCCTTTTTTTGTATGAATAACGAAGAAAACAAACAAAACAATCAGATACCGGATTTGACCGATCCGGAAGAAGCACGTAAGGCGTTTATTGCGGGCGAGATATTGCAACGCAAATACGAATAGAATATGTAACAAAACAATAGAAATATAAATACATTTAGGAATATGGCAGTAACATACATGACCGCAGAAGGTCTGCAAAAACTAAAGGATGAACTCCGCTTTTTGGAGAGTACAGAACGTCCTCGCGTAATCGCTGCTATCGCAGAAGCGCGTGACAAAGGAGATTTGAGTGAAAATGCTGAATACGATGCAGCCAAAGAGGAGCAGGGAATGCTTGAGAGCAAGATTGCAATGCTGAAAGGAAAGATAATGGATGCACGTGTTCTTGACCAGAGTTCGCTTAAAACCGATGAAGTACAGATACTTACCAAGGTACGCGTGCGCATAAAAAAGACGGGTGCTGAAAAAGTGTATCAATTGGTCACAGAGGGCGAAGCCAACATCATGGAGGGCAAGATAGCCGTTACTACACCTATCGCAAAGGGCTTGCTCGGTAAGAAAGTGGGTGATACTGTACAGGTACAGGTTCCTGCCGGTACGATGGAGTTCGAGATTCTCGAAATCAGTCTTTAAGAAAAAATTTGTAATCCTCTAACGAGTATGACTATCTTCACAAAGATTATCAACGGTGAAATCCCAAGTTACAAGGTAGCAGAGGATAAACGTTACTATGCATTTTTGGATATCAATCCATTGGTGAAAGGACATACATTGGTTATTCCGAAACTATCCGAACCGGAAGCAGACTATATTTTCGACTTGGACGATGATACATTGTCTGGATTGATGCTGTTCACCAAGAAAGTGGCAAAGGGAATCAAAGAAGCGACCGGCTGCAAGCGGGTGGGCGTGGCTGTATTGGGTATGGAAGTAAATCACGTACATATCCATTTGGTGCCGTTAAATTCGGAAAAAGATATGTTGTTCACAAATCCGAAATTGAGCCTGCCTGCCGAAGAAATGGCGGAGATTGCCAATTCGATTGCAGAAGCAATAGAAAAGGAATAGGGGTATTATTGGCTGCAAGCGTAGGTACTAGCTCTGCGTTAGCATATCGCAAATAGAAAAGGTTGTCTGAAGAGATTCGGGCAACCTTTTTCTATTCTCTCTCTTTATCCTTATGATAGCGTGTGTATGTGATTCGTACGAACTATGT
>DGIN01000065.1 GCA_002387325.1 Bacteroidales bacterium UBA4621
TTTTTTGCATACTCTGCTTGTTTTTTTTTTTTGGGGGGGCGGTTGCGTTGAAAAAGACATAACGGAACGTATCTGTAGTTCGGCAAAGCCGATAACGATGCGGGACGCGTCGTCTCCATACGCCCACAGGGCTTCGTTATCGCTACGGCACAGAGTGCTTCGCACCTGCCTTACGCTTCACGTTTCCACAAGCGTTGCAAGATGTTATTCGTAACTTGACGACGCGAGACGCGTCGTCTCCACAAACGCGGTATCGTCATACGGTTTGTGCCAAACTGCCCGCGGACGAGGGCGTCCGCGTCCCCGGCGATGCCAGTTACAGAATAAATCTTAACATTACACTATTTTGGTAAAAGTGTGAAAAACATCAATGTTTGAGGTAAAAGTGTGAAAAACATCAATGTTTGATGCGGTTGTCCCTGATAAAAATTCACAGCACGTAGATTCGACAAGTATGGATTTATAGATAAAGGATTTGCACATATCACCATATTTGAGTAATTTTGCAGAAAAATTACATTCTATCCATAAATAAGTGGAGAAATTTGTAAAGTTATTGTTGCAATCAACAAAACAAAACTAAACAAAACACAAAAGACAAAATGAAAAAACTAACCGTTACTCTATTGATGCTACTCATCGGTTTTACGGTGCAGGCCCAGTTTGCGGAGATCAGTCTGATGGTTCCCCACTATTATCCCGGTGAGGTGTATTTCAACGATGGGCACACGGAAACCTACGATGAAGTGGAGTTACCCCGTACGGGCAAGAGCAAGATTGGCGTGAAGAACAACGGTGACAAGAAGCGCCATGATATTGATGCATCAGACATCGCAGGTATCAAGATTTGGCACAAGGACTTCCCTGACAAAGCGCACTTATTATATTATGTTTATGCCAAGAAAATTATGGGTCTGTCCGCCCATCAGTGGGGAACACCTATTGCAGCAAGCAGTTGGGGCGTGTGCTATCAGTGTGAAATGAACTACAAAATAGACAAGGCGACAGGCGATTTGCTATTTGTCAAGTTAACGAGCAGCGACGGTTCTGAGACTCCGACGGTGTATTATGTATGGCGCAGGGGTGCAGAGCAGGCCGTTCTGTTCAGTATCAATGATGCCATTCCCAAGAAGGCTGCGGAATCTTTCGAAGAGAATCAGACGATATATGATGGTATCCGGAAAGGCACCCTTAATTTTGACGATATGCAGTATATTCTTGACGAAATGGCAAATGTTACGCCTTCTCCTGCAGGCAACGACAGCGTGCCTGAGAGTGTGCCGGAAAATGCCGTTGCAAGCACGCCGTGTCATAGTCTGCGCCATAGCGTGTGCATTGTGTATCCCCACATAGAGGATGGGGACAAGTCTGTTTTTGCAGATTATTCGCTGTATATGTCCCGTGCAGGGATGACGAGTGCTTCACGTGCGTTGTCAGCATACAAGAGTGACAACACGTTTGGTTCGGGTGTATTGGCGGAGTACAACGGCAGGAAGATTGTTCTCACCAACCTGCACGTTGCGGGCTACTCCCAAACAGCGACTATTGTCTTCGAACTGCCCGACAAGACGGTTCGTTATACCAACTGCCGGATACTCTCTACGGACAAGCAGAGTGATCTGGCGGCGATAGAGGTTCCTGCAGAGAGCGAGATGACGGCATTGCCGTTGTACAGCGGCGATATAAGCGATGGTATGGAAGTGGTGGCAGCGGGTTTCCCCGAGTTGGCAGACAAGCCGTCGTGGCAGTTGACGCGCGGTTTTATTTCCAATGCGCATCTGACCTCGTTGGAAGACTGCCCAGCCCAGCATATCATCCAGCACACTGCCTCTATTGACTCCGGCAGCAGCGGCGGACCTCTGTTGCACAAAAACGAGGACGGTGAGTACGGGATTATCGGTATCAACACATGGAAAGCGTTCTATCGCGAGGGTGTCGGTCTGGCTATAGGGGGAGAGGATATTGCGGCGTTTCTAAAGGATGCAGATATGACCGGGAGCACGGAATACCAAGCCATCGACAAAGTAAAAGAGACCGGCGGGGAAGACTGGCTGTACGTGTATCGGCAGTTGCCCGATTCAACGCGCCAATCGATAAAAGAAGCCAGTTGGCGTTTGCCATTAGACCAAGTTATCCGTGTACTTGACGCAAGAGACAAAGCGGTGAGTGCCGACAAGAAATCGGCTAAGAAATTCGACCGTTCAGCAGCCCATATAGAGAAAAACCTGCAACACAGAAGCCATATTTTAGTGAGGTATGCCAACTACTTCGGTTACAATCAGAAAGCGGGTATTGCGATAGAACAAGACTGGCGTGCGGGGTTTGTTACGACGGGCGTGTATGTAGATGCTCTTTTTGCCAATGTGCAGGTGTACAACGATATGATGATATATGACGATGTCCGCGACCAATACAGTTTTGAGAACCGTGCGGGTGCAGTATTCGGAGTATATTTGGGTTTTCAAGTTCCTATAACGGTGGGCAAACATATCCTTGTGCCGCGTATCACCCAAAGTGCCGGCGGCGGACCTATCAAGACCAACAGTACCAACGGAGGTTATGTGATAGAGACGGATACCCGTGCGGGTTTGGACTGGCGTATTCCTTTCAGCAGGTGCGATTTGATAGTTGGTCTGCACTATGATATGAATTGGTTCTGGTCGAAGGACACATGGAGCATACAACCGTTCAAACAATCCGCCGACGAAGAGCAGCACAGTCTGTACTTGCAGCACGGCATAGGTGTGAGTATAGGTGTCGGATTCTAAGTTTGCAGGCAGAGGTTATTTTTGTTCAGGGCAACCGCATCAAAACAGTAACATCACCGGTAGAAAATAGGGTCTATGGTCGGCAAAATGGTATCGAAGTGCCGGAATGAAACGTATCGGTAGTTCGGCAAGGACGATAACGACGCGGGACGATAAGGCGTTCTACTCATCCCACGGGGCTTCGTGTCGCTACGGTGTTTTGTGCGTATTCGTTTGACGACGCGAGACGCGTCGTCTCCACAAACGAAGCATAGTCATACGGTTTGGGGCAAACCGACCGCGGACGGGGGTGTCCGCGTCCCCGGAATGGTGTCCGTGATTCCTGCAATACCATTTTGCAGCAAAAATCCTAATGATACGTTTCTATAAATCCTAATAATACGTTTCCGTAATACGTAAATGTGTTAATGTTTAATGCGGTTGCCCTGTCAAAAACGACAGATATTTGCACAAACGAGGAAAAATATGTATCTTTGCAGGCTTATATCTCAGATGCAAAAATTGCAAGATGATGCAAAAGATACAACATATATTCATTTTGTGTGGGGCGGCGGTGTTTGCCATACAGGTGCGTGCACAGGTGCATGTTACGATTTCCGATCCCGAGACATGGACGGTAAGCGAGTTGAGCCGATATGTAGGTCAGACCGTGGTGTTTGATCAGCCGATGTACGTATGCAACAACTATTACAGCGACCTGACCATTGCCCCGCGGCGGATTTTTTCCCCCACCAACCAAGCCATTCCCCGCAGTACGGAGTATCAATCGGTTCTGTCGCTCAACAGCGGCGGCACGATGCGTCTGTCCGGTGTATCGGGTTACCACCGTATGGGGGAAAAGATATACAACCTGACCGTGCGTGTCAATTCGCAGAGCAGTCTGAGCTACAAAAGCGGCAGTTTTCGCGGCAACACCCGTGCGGATATAGAGGCGAGGTTGCCCGATGTGGGGGACTACCGGTTATTGGTGTGTGCGGCGAACTTAGAATACTACTTGGTGGATAACTTAGGGACAGGTTTCGGTCCGGACAGTTATTCACAGCACCAGAAACAGCGCACGAAAGTGAGCAAGGCCTTGGCAAAGATTGGTGCGGATATCTACGGTTTGGTCGAGATTGAGCAGGGGCAGAGTGCGCTCCGCGAGATTGCGGAAGACCTGACATCCAACACCGGTTATCCCTATACCTATATAGACGACGGCGGTTCGGCAAGCGGTTCCTACACCAAGTCAGGCTATGTCTATCGCAGCGACAAAGTGCGCCCGGACGGGAGACTCTACAGCAACAACGAGCGTGTG
>DGIN01000064.1:0-7162 GCA_002387325.1 Bacteroidales bacterium UBA4621
ACGTAATGGGTATATGGAGGTACCGAGATTGCATAAACTGTATATTTTTGGGGTATATTTTTAAGGAATATCTATACCTCTGTATGCCAATTTACATCGGTGGAAAGTAAAAAAAACTACATAACAAGCGCATCAAAACAGCAACATACCAAGTAGGAAACAGGGGCTATGGTCATCAAAATAGGTTCTAAAAGACATATCATGGGGCATATTTATAGTTCGGCGAAGGCAATAACGAGGCGGGACGCGTTGTATCCATAAGTACACAGGGTTTCATGTCGCGATGGTACAAAGTGTGCGTGTGCGTTTAACGAGGCGGGACGCGTCGTATCCATAAGTACACAGGGTTTCATGTCGCGAGGGCACTCAGTGTGCGTGTGCGTTTAACGAGGCGGGACGCGTCGTCTCCATAAGCGAAGCATAGTCATACGGTTTGGGACAAACCGACCGCGGACTGGGGCGTCCGCGTCCCCGGGATGGTGTCCGTTGTTCCGGAATAATACATAATTTTGATGCGGTTGCCCTATGCTATTTGGGAGAGACTTGTATATGTGGGGAAAAAGATGTACCTTTGCAGAAAATTATTTTCAATCCACCGCCTGCCGAATGTCGCATATAGAGAAAGCCATACTGCGCCGAAGCGAACTGCTGCTGGGAGCCGATACGATGGCTCGTATAGCATCGAAGAAAGTGATTATTTTCGGTGTTGGGGGTGTAGGTTCGTGGTGCGCCGAGTCGCTTGTGCGGTCGGGGATAATGCACCTGACGATTGTGGATTCCGACCGCGTGTGTATCACCAATGTCAACCGGCAGTTGATGGCGACGATGAAGACGGTCGGGCGTGTGAAGACCGATGTACTGCGGGAGAGGTTGCTCGAGATAAACCCGAATGCGGAGATAACCGCGATACAGGGTATCTATTCAGCGGAGAACAAGGCGGATTACCACCTTGAGCAGTACGATTTTATCATTGACGCCATTGATTCCCTAAAAGACAAAGCCGACCTGATACTGACCGCCACACATCTGAAAGGCGTGGGTTTTGTGTCGTCAATGGGTGCTGCACTGAAAATGGATCCGACGCGTATCAAAGTGGCGGAGTTTTGGCAGGTAACGGGCGATCCGTTGGCCCGGGCATTGCGGCAGCGTTTCAAGCGCGACAAGCAGTTTCCGGGTCGCAAATTCAAATGCGTATATAGCGACGAGTTGCTGCCCAACAAGGGTGTGAACCACTCTTGCGGGACGGAGCATTGTATGTGTCCGAAAGTAAGCGAGGCGCAACTGAAAGCCGCTCGGCAGGCAGAGGCGCAGGGTGAGACATCCGCCCTCGGACGCACCGACCTGGTCAACCACGAGTGGTGTACGAGCAAAGCGCAGATTAACGGCACCGTAGCACATATCACCGCTATCTTCGGTTTTATGCTTGCTGGGCTTGTTATCCAATCACTGCAAAGCGAGTAATTTTCCCATTTACAAATTTAACAACATATGAGAGATTCACAGATTTTCGACATTATCCGCATGGAGCGGGAGCGTCAAACCAAAGGTATCGAACTGATTGCCAGTGAGAACTTTGTCAGTGACCAAGTATTGGAAGCGATGGGCAGCGTACTGACCAACAAGTATGCCGAGGGCTATCCCGGGCACCGCTACTACGGCGGCTGCGAAGTGGTGGATATGGCGGAAAATATCGCCCGCGACCGCCTGAAACAACTCTACGGTGCCGAGTATGTGAACGTACAGCCCCACTCGGGTGCGCAAGCCAACATGGCGGTATTTATGGCGTGTTTGAAAGCGGGCGACACGTTTATGGGTCTCAACCTATCGCACGGCGGGCACCTGTCGCACGGCAGTGCCGTCAATTTCTCCGGTCTGATGTTCCACGCCGTGGCATACAACTTGAAAGAGGAGACCGGACGCGTGGACTATGACGAGCTGGAACAGATTGCCCGTGCCGAGCGTCCGAAACTGATTATTGCCGGTGCGAGTGCCTACAGCCGCGAATGGGACTACGCACGTATCCGCCGTGTAGCAGACGAGATCGGTGCTATCTTTATGGTGGATATGGCGCACCCCGCCGGTCTGATTGCTGCCGGTTTGCTTGATAATCCTGTGAAGTATGCACATATCGTTACCTCCACCACCCACAAGACCCTGCGTGGTCCGCGCGGAGGTATTATCCTGATGGGCAAAGACTTCCCCAATCCGTGGGGTAAGACCACTCCGAAAGGCGAGGTGAAGATGATGTCCGCCCTGCTTGACTCTGCCGTATTCCCCGGCACACAGGGCGGTCCGCTGGAGCATGTGATTGCCGCCAAGGCTGTGGCTTTCGGTGAGGCATTGGCACCCGAGTTCAAGACCTATCAGCAGCAGGTGAAAAAGAACGCCGCCGTGATGGCACAGGCGTTTATGGACAAGGGGTACAAGATTATCTCCGGTGGCACGGACAACCACTCGATGTTGGTGGACTTGCGTACCAAGTTCCCTGACCTAACAGGCAAAGTGGCAGAGAAAGCCCTTGTAGCAGCCGACATCACCACCAACAAAAATATGGTGCCATTTGATACCCGCTCGGCATTCCAAACCAGCGGTTTGCGTTTCGGTACGCCCGCCATCACCACCCGCGGACTGAAAGAAGACAAAATGCCGTGGATCGTAGATTTGATTGACGAAGTGCTGCAACAGCCCGAATCGGAGGCAACCATCGCTCGCGTACGCGAAGAAGTTAACCGCGAGATGAACCGGCATCCGCTGTTTGCGTGGTGAGGTATTCTGCGTAATCCATATACAGAAAGGCTACCCGATTGGTGTTCGGGTAGCCTTTTTTCAGCACTCTCATTGTTTATTCTGTTTCTTTACCATAGCAATTTGTTTTTGTTCGGCTTCGAGAGCGTCTAAGAAGTGGAGTTCCACGGGCGAGAGTTGTTGCTGTATGCGTGTATGGAACTTATCGTATTCGGCATCGGCTTTTGCCTTTGCCACTTCTGCAGAAATTTTCCCTGCGTGAGTAAGCAGTTGCTTGCCTGACAATTTAAGGAAATCATCCAGTTTCTGAATCCAATCACTCATATACATCGGGGTATGGTTTTGCGCCTGCAATTCGGCAAAGTCCAGATAGAGACTCACTATCCGATTGAGAGTGTCTAATTCTTCCATAGTCAGATAATTCTTCGCGACCTCGGCATCGTGCCGTTGTGGCATTATACCCGTCCAAGAAGTAAGTCCCATAAAATCCTTATCGGCATCAGCACGCGCATATATCAACTCGGCAGCGGTATGCCCGTGAGCCGAGAAGTGCATTTTGTTTTGCACCGTTTGGAAGAACCGCTGTGTGGTCTCAGAGCGAGGGTCATAATCAATGCTGAGGGCGTATATCTCCAATATCTTACGATAGAAGACCTTTTCCGAAGAACGTATGTCCCGTATGCGCGACAAGAGTTCATCAAAATAGTTGCCCTTGCCCGCGTTCTTGAGCAAGTCATCATTGAGAGCAAAACCTTTTATCAGATACTCACGCAAGACCGATGTAGCCCATTGGCGGAACTGCACGCCACGCAGAGAATTAACCCGATACCCTACGGAGATAATCATATCAAGATTGTAGAAAGCCATCGTGCGTTCTACCTGTCTGTTTCCTTCTGCTTGAACCGTTGCAAAAAATGCAACAGTTGAATCCGCCTGCAATTCCGCAGTCTCCAAGATATTCTTAATATGGCGCGAGATGGTGGACTTGTTACGCTGAAAGAGTTCCGCCATTTGGTCAAGCGTCAGCCAAACGGTCTCATTCTGCAAGCGCACCTCTATCCGACTTGTGCCATTGGCGGTCTTGTAAAGCAGTATTTGTCCTCTGTCGTCCATTCTTTAATTGCTCTATATTTTGCTTATTTTCTCATTCTAATGATTTTAGCGGGGTTACATAGCCGAAACTACTTGCCGAAACTACTTGCCGAAACTACTTGCCGAAATTAAGGGGTTCTCATCTCTCGGCACGGATGGGGTTGTGGAGGAAATCCTCGTAGGCAAGGCGGATGCCATCCTCGAGTTCGGTCTTGTAGGTCCAGCCGAGGGCTGTGGCTTTGGAGACATCCAGCAGTTTGCGGGGAGTGCCGTTCGGACGGGTGGTGTCCCATTCGATACGACCTTTGTAACCGATGACCTTTGCCACAAGTTCGGTCAGTTGTTTGATAGTCAGTTCTTTGCCTGTGCCTGCATTGACGGTCTCATTGCCGGAATAGTGGTTCATCAGGAACACACAGAGGTTGGCGAGGTCGTCCACATAGAGGAACTCACGCAGCGGGCTGCCGTCGCCCCAGCAGGTGACACTCTCCGCCCCGCTCTCTTTGGCTTCGTGGAAGCGGCGTATCAGTGCGGGCAGTACGTGCGAGTGCTCGGGGTGATAGTTGTCGTTGGGTCCGTAGAGGTTGGTCGGCATCACTGAGATGTAGTCCGTACCATACTGGCGGTTAAGGAACTCGCAGTATTTGAGTCCGGAAATCTTTGCCAGAGCATACGCCTCGTTGGTCTTTTCCAAAGCCCCTGTGAGCAGGCAATCCTCTTTCATGGGTTGGGGGGTCAAGCGCGGATAGATACAACTGGAACCAAGGAACTCGAGTTTCTTGCAACCGTTCTGCCAAGCGGAGTGGATGACATTCATCTCGAGAGTCATGTTGTCGTACATAAAGTCGGCAAGTGCGTTTTGGTTGGCAACGATACCACCCACTTTTGCCGCTGCGAGGAACACGTATTCGGGTTTCTCTTTGTTGAAAAATGCCTCTACAGCCTCCTGACGACAGAGGTCTAACTCCTTGTGCGTGCGTGTGATGATATTGGTGTAGCCCTGACGCTGCAACTCACGCACAATGGCACTGCCCACCATTCCGCGGTGTCCTGCCACATAGATTTTGCTGTTCTTTTCCATATATTATGTTCCTTCACTAATTATTTCAGCATTCCTGCTATATTCTTCATACTTATAGTTTGGGGTTATTTATACTTATCCATTGGAAACTCCTCGGTGAGTTTGCGGAATTGAGTCATTTGTTCGGGGGTTGTATAAATTAAACCATGCCCTACTTCACGAAACCATTTGCGCAATGCTACCTCTTCCGATAGAGCATTCATTTTAGGATAGCGATTTGTTGCAACAATAAATTGCTTGAAACGGGTTAAACATTCTTCAAAAGGCAACTGCAAAGGTTTTACCTCATTGCCGTACATATCCAAATCCACTTTTTTAGGGATAACAATAAAGTCCCCATCCATAGAGAGAGCATATGCTTGTCGAAGAATATCCACAAATTTGGCAACGACTAAACTCCTTTGCGGAGTACTTGGTGGTATCAGAGTATTAATGTCAATACGTTGTTCTTCCTTGTAATTCCAATAGGCGATACGTCCTATCCTATCAGTTAGTTCGCGCCAATCGATAGCATCCTGTATTTCCCAATTTATATCTATCGATTTACCTTGTCGGGTGAAATGAAGTCCTGCGGCTGTTGGTGCAATCAGTTTTATTTCAACCAATCCTTTCAGTACTTGTTGTCCTTTGTCCGTAACTTTCAAGAAACAAGAATTATTATAGTCAATCACAAACACTTCCTGCTGAAGCATCTGAATCAGGAAATAATACCATTGTCGTCTTGAAAATGCTTTACCGGCACCAAATGTTTTGATTTTGTCAATCCCTTTTGATTTCAAGACTTTGGTCTCTCTTCCACATAACACATCATTAAGGGAGAACAAATCTAATTGTTCCTGAGTTCGCATAATAGCGGATAAAGCCATTTGTGTCAATTAAGTACCAGTCATAATATATCTATTTTATCTTTTTGTATTCTGTGTAAGTCATCATACGGTTGCAACCACTGCCATTAGGGTTATAGTTGGTACACCCAAGAAACATATGTGTATTCCCTTGAGCATTTCTTTTCCCTTTCTTTACAATCAAATACCCGTCTCTGCACGCATCGCATTTGCAAATAGACATCTCGTTACCTTTGAGGTCGTTGGTCATAAAATCGCAAATCTCGGGTTCGTTAGTACATATCCACAGGCGCAATCCGTATGCCTTTTTGTAGCGCAGTTGCAACGGATAGCCACATATGGGGCAGACTTTCCGTTCCGCATTCTGTGTCCTGTCCGCATCTATCTCTCCGCGAACCACGATATTGGGATAATCGCGTATCAGTTCCAAAATAAAATCTGACGGACGCTGTTGCGGGGTAACCAAATACACTCTGTTCTTTGTCCGCGTCAGTGCCACATAGAACAAACGCCGTTCTTCCGCAAACTCAATATCCCTGTCTGTTTTTACCACATAGTGCAGTACAGGATCATCCTCTACTTTGGATGGGAAACCATAAGCATTGTCGATATTGTTAAAGAGGATGACATTGTCATATCCCAATCCTTTGGCACGGTGAACAGTCATAAAATCGAAATAGTAGGCATTGTATTTCTTCGACCATACATTGCCTGTCTTCTCGTCATAGACAAAATCTGCCGATTTCCCTAAGTTGTAAGCATCAAAATTATACCGTCCGAGCAACAGAATGGACGATTTCGGATTAACCGCTAAAATCTCGTCCATAATATTTTGTACGGTTTCGCCGATTAGGAAAAACTTGCCGCCCTTACCTTCGTATTTTTCCCTGTCCACATCTTCTGTGTAGATCTGTATGATAATCGGGTCTTTGAAATGTTTTGGTGACACCAATGATTTCCGTATCTGGTTGCTGTTTTTCTGTACAAAACCGCCTGCTATATCTATAAGTTCCTGCGCATTGCGATAGGTCTTGGTTATTCGCAGTTCCGACCCATAGCCGAAAGTCTCTTTGAATTTGGTAAAAAGGGTTATATCCGAACCTGCATACGCATATATCGACTGCCAGTCGTCGCCCACCGCAATGATTTTGGCGTTGCACATCCGGCTTAATTCTTTAGTCAAGTTAAACCGCTGGCGTGATATATCTTGATATTCATCCACTATGATGTAGCGGAAATCCAACTTCGTGCCTTTCAGTTCTTCCTCGCGTAAGATACGTGCGGAATCGTTAATCATATCCTCAAAATCAATGGCATGTTTCTCTTTCAGACGCTTGGCATATTCGTAGTAACATTGTTCGCATATAGCCAGAAACAACTTGGAACGCTCATTGGTTGT
>DGIN01000064.1:7292-9188 GCA_002387325.1 Bacteroidales bacterium UBA4621
TCTTCAGTGCTGACAATTTTCTCAAATACTTCGCGGGACGGACGCGGAGTGAGTTCAAATCCGTGTCGGAGCAGTTCCTCGCGCAAATGTTCTAATAGCGGGCGTCCGTCGTTGTACAAAGAAAAAGTATAGACGAGATTGGTTTGATGCTTGCGATGCAGCAGTATCTTGTCGTTGATTTCGCTTTTATAGCGGTTTAGTTGTTCCTCTGTATAGCGTGTGTTTTGTCCGTTTTGCGAAATACCAAAATGCTCTATATATGCCACTTTATCTCCTTGCGTAATTGTAAAATCCGGTGTGTAAGGTTTGTGCGAACGGAGGATATTGAACGGATAGGGCTTTTCATAGACATAGTCTATATTGTTGAGATACAGAAAATTGGCAATTTGCACCTCTTGATTGGAACGCAAAGTCTCGTGTACGATGCTGATATGTTTCCTGCCACGTTGGTCTATTACCTTTTCTGTGTATTCGTCTATGTTGCCTTTGATGGTCGAGAAATCGGCTTTTGAGATATAATTGAAGAATGTGTTGAGGTCATCGCCCTCGTAGGGCGCATCAAAATAACTTCCGAAGAACAAAATCAGTTTATCCACCAATTCCGGGTTTTCAAGAATGTTGCCTTTGAGATAATTGTTGATTACGTGGTACATAAATCCCGCATCAACCACAGTTCTGCGTTCCTCGTCTTGACGCTTAAGTATGGCATAACCGGTTTTATGAAAGGTGGTTACAGGGCACGGAATACCAAGCGACTTGTTAATTTTATCCCGTAATTCCCCTACTGCCTTGTTGGTAAACGAGATAACCAATATCTGTTCGGGTTTGATTCGTTTCTTTTCCACCAGATAGCGCACTTTGGCAGCCACAGTGGTGGTTTTCCCCGCCCCCGCACCGGCAATCACAAGCATATAATCCTCGTCGGAAAGCACTACTTTCCGCTGTTCTTCGTCCAATCTGATGTTTGGATCCACTACATCCAATATAGAATCCAGATAGGTTTTGTCTTGGCGCAAATGCCACTCTATAAACCGTTCATTGTGTGTAGCAAATAGTTTTGAAGCGGGTTCTGCTATTTGTCTGTATTGATTGAGAAATTGCGTTATCCGTGCTTGTTCTACGTGATTGGTCTCGCAGTAGGCATTGAGCATACCGGTGGACACAAGTTGTGAAAATGTGATATAAATATCCTTGTACCCGTCTCGTAGCCACGTATAATCTTTTCGTGCAACATATTTGTCTGCACTCAGCAAAGAGCGTATCATCACCTCGAACTCTTTCATTTTTTGGAGTTCGGGGGTGAGCACCATATCCTTCTTGTTGAATCGGGATAATATGTTTGCAAAAAAAGACATTGTGGAGCATATCGGACTCGAACCGACCACCTCAACATTGCGAACGTTGCGCTCTACCGGATGAGCTAATGCCCCAAGATGTTTGCTTTACCCCGCAAAGATATAAAAAAGATTTGAGGTAGGCAAGTGGGAAGGTGTATTTTCAGGGCAACCACATCAAAATAGTCATGAAACAATGGGGAAATAATACAAAAGTCCTGCCTCTAAATGCCATCAAAAAAGACCTAATGAAACGTATATGTAGTTCGGCAAAGCCAATAACGACGCGGGACGCGTCGTCTCCATACATAGCATAGTCATACGGTTTGTGCCAAACCGACCGCGGACGAGGGCGTCCGCGTCCCCGATCTCCTATGGTATAATTTTACAAAAAGCAACATCGAAAAAAGAGACCACCTACACTTGTTAGACAGCCTCTGCCAAGAGACAATATAAAAACGCAGAAAGTCAATGGTCAGTATGGGCTGCGGGAGTGTTGATGAACTTATTTGACGATGCCTTTTTCGAGGTACTCGGCGAGGTTGGTGCGGGCTTGCTCGGC
>DGIN01000080.1:0-14063 GCA_002387325.1 Bacteroidales bacterium UBA4621
CGCATAGGCGCACCTGCCTTACGTTTCACGTCTCCACAATAGTGCAGATCTGTTCCGTTTGTGGCAAACTGCCCGCAGACGATGCATCTGCGTCCCCGGCGGGAGATTGGTGCCAACTCCTGGTAAAAACCCTACAAAGACGGCTTTATCTACCGTGTATCTACCGTATATCTACCGTGTATCTACCGTAGTTGGTAGCGGGAGGTGGGCGTAAAAGAACAACAAAAAGAGGCTGCCGTTAGTTGTAAGGCAGCCTTTTTTTTATATTAGGTTTATATTAGGCAGTTTATTTTGATGCGATTGCGCGGATATGATTACCAGTTGATTACGAAGCCTGCGTGGACATTGATGCCTGCTTGGGCATAGTACCAGCAGCAGCGACTGCCATCTTGGAAGCGGCTTGCCTCTGCCCCGCCATTGCTTGCATATTTGGCGTTGAAGATATTGTTGAGTTGGCACAGCAGGCGAATCTGCGGCACATCCGTGCGCCCGCACCACTTATTCATCGGCAGTTGGTATTGCAGGTTCACATTGGTGGTTGTAAAGGCTTTGAGCATTGCATTCTCATCCTCTGTATTATCCAAATACTGTTTGCCCGTTACGTTGGTTTGAATGGTTGCCAAGAATCCCGCCACATCAAAAGTGAAGAGCGACATCGCTGTTACGGTCGGAGAAAAAGCAATTGTTGTAGTTCCCACAACGGAGTCTTGCCCCACCCAATTCCAATCGTTCTGATTGTCGTATAGGTCGATATACTGCTTGTAGTTTTGTATCTTGTTGCGAGAAACCACGATATTGCCGTCCCAACGGAACCAGTCGAGTATCTTCACACCTGCGGTAATCTCCGCACCCATACGGTAAGAGTCTTTCACGTTGTCTGTCTTGTATGCACCGACATCGTTATATTCTCCCGTAAGGACGAGTTGGTTATCATAGTCCATGAAATAGAGATTGGCACCGACAGTGAAACGCGGGTGTGCGTACGTGTAACCCAACTCATAGTCATAGAGCCGTTCAGGCTTGGGCATATCACCTTTCAGGGTTTGCGTGGCAGCATCGTACCATACGTTCTCGGTGTAGTTGTTGCGGCTCGGCTCACGGTTAGCCATAGCAAAAGAGCCATACAGCAAGTGCCCGCCGTTTTGGTAGGTAAGTCCTGCCTTCGGGTTGAAGAAATGATAGTCAACCGTCAGGGGCAGTTCCTGCATATCCTCGGAATTGATACCGCTCATTGTATAGTGAATATAACGGTATTGCAGGTCGGCATACAGACTCAGTTTCTCTTGTGCGCGGTTGATAACACGCCAGTTAGCCTTTGCATATACATTTGCGTCCACCTTGTTGCTCTCCGAGCGGTAGTATTCATAGTTCGGGTCCAACTTGGGCGCATAGACCGAGTCATGCATATAAATGATGGTCCCATAGTGGCTGCCGATATAGTCATTAGCCGCTACTCCCATCTGCGCATCGACATCTTCCGATACATACTTGGTAGAAAGCACTATACCCGCGAAATGGTTATCCAGAAACTTGCGATAGATAGTATTGGCATTCTTCACAGCCACGGTATCCGTCATGCCTGTTTCTCCATTATACACATATACATCGTATGGCGACAAACCGAAATAGGAGAATTTCTTATTCTTCATCTGCTCGTAGTAGCCGCCACCGTGGGTGTAATGCAGTGTGGTATTCAAACTCCAATTTGGATTAAAGCGATGGTTGACAGACAACTGTGCATGCTGTTGTGCATAGTTGTCTGTCTGATTGTCATAGTATTTGGTCTCGCCGTTGTCGTCTTCGTATTCTCCTGCGGGATTGTAGCGGCGGTCAGCACCATTGAGACCGTACGCCACATCTTTGGTAACGCCGTCCCAGCCCATACCGGTTTTTTCCTTACCGCCGAAGAAACGTCCTATGACCTGTGTCTGTTTGCCATACCAGCCGAGGTCGCCATAGTAGGAATAGAGGTCGGAACCGGCACGATACAGGAAGCCGTCGGAATTGACCTTGCTGAAACGCGCATTGGCACGCCAGTTATTGGGCAACACTACGTGTGCCGATGCCATCTCACGGAACGTGTTGTACATACCGCCGTTGAAACTCAGCGTGTAGTGGCTGACAGTGTCGTTATCTCCTGTCTGCATATTCAGGCTGGCGCCGAAGGAAGCCGAACCGTTGGTGGACGTACCGACACCGCGCTGCACGTCGATGCTCGACATGGAGGCTGCCATATCCGTCATATTCACCCAAAAGACAGTCTGGCTCTCCTGGTCGTTGAGCGGTACATCGTTCACGGTCATATTGATACGCGTATGGTCAGTACCGCGCACACGGAAATAGGTGTACCCCACCCCGAGACCGTCGTCGCTCGTTACCTGCAATGCGGGTATTGTGGAGAGCAGGTATGGCAGGTTCTGTCCCGTGTTCTCCCGATTGAGCGTCTCACGAGAGATTACCTCATGGTTGGTGGTGGTTTGTTGAACTCGTTGTGCCACGACTTGCACATCCTGCAAGTCGTTCATCACAACCGTTAGCGTGTCATCTGCAGCATACGCACGTACGCCGCTGACCGCAAGTGCCGCCGAAAGGCAGCACACAGAAAGCATGTAGTTTTTTTTCATTTTCCCTCTACAGAATTACCTGTGCAGGTTCCACGGGTTTAATCTCAGCCGTCACGGCACCCCGAACGAATCTGAACGAAAGTTCTTTGTATAGTTAGAATTTATAACTGAAACTAACGTACCAACTCCATTCCCACAGATGTTGGTCGTTGATTATCTTCGTTTTAACCAAGTTGTTCAGTCCGAAGTCATAGCCGGATTGCAGGCGGTATCTGTCCCACTCAAAACCGCCGCCGAGACCGTATTGTATATTGGTGCGATAGAGTTCGTTGCTCCTATAGCGGTCGTATTGCCCGGTATGTATGCCTTTGTCCTGCAGCCATTGGAGCGTCCCCTCGCTGAGGTGCAGGTGCATATAGTCGGTTTGCGCCAAGCCGATCTGCAACTGCGGACCGGTATAAAAAAACATATTCAGTTGTTTCCAAAGCGGAATGGTATAGAAACAGCGCAGGGGGATAGTGAGGTTATGCTCCAAGACACAGTGCCGGATATATTCGGTTTGCACGCTCGGTGCGTCCATAGAACGCCAATGCTGCTCGTTGCTCCCGTAGGCAACGGAATAGAGTACGCCCGTTTGCAAACTGAAATGGATCGGCAGCAGGAATGTAAAAGTGGCACCTACACGTGCGCCGTGCAGGAACATATCGGGATAAGTGTAGTTCTTCGTGCGTTGGTTGGCTTGCACATAGCCTGCCTCGATGCGATATTCCACACCGAATTTATAGGTCTCCCGTTTTTTCTCTTTGCGGGTAGGGTCGAAGAAACTATTGTCCGCCACCTGCAAGTCGGGTTGGCGAACACTCTCCTGCGCATAGGTGTATGCACACAAGGCACATAATATAAACAATGTGTATAGTGATTTTTTCAGCACTGCGCTCATAGAAACAGACTTTTTGCGCCACAAAGGTACAACAAATCGATTAAATACGCAATAATTCAGCACAAAAAGCATTTTTTCTTCATAAAATTTGCACAATTCAAACTTTTGCAGTACCTTTGCACCCGCTTTTCGCTGATACGGTCCATTCGTCTATCGGTTAGGACGAGAGATTTTCATTCTCTAAAGAGCAGTTCGACTCTGCTATGGACTACTAACAATCGCAAAGAAAACCTTCCTCAAAGGTAACACATTTGTATTAACAATTTCATCTATTCAGAAAGATGGCAAATCACAAATCTTCTTTGAAGCGCATCCGCCAAACGGCAGCCCGCAAGGCTCGCAATCACTATTATGCTAAAACTGCCCGCAACGCCGTTCGCGACTTGCGTGCCACAACCGATAAGGCTGCTGCCGCAGCAGCACTGCCGAAAGTAAGTTCGATGCTGGACAAGTTGGCAAAGCGCAACATTATCCACCAGAACAAGGCGGCTAATTTGAAATCGAAACTGGCGATTTACGTTAACAAACTCGCCTAAATTCAGTAAACCGATATATACGAGAGGCTATTTCTTTGGAATAGCCTCTTTTTGTATTGCTATACGTGTGGCACTTCCTACCTACAGAGGATACTCCCCCTACCCACAATACTGCCATATATGTCAGATTATCAGTATATTATATGCCATTCTGGCACAATAAACGGACAAAATGGCACATAGGGGATGTTGGCACAGAAGTTGAATTATATAGGGCGAATGCTTGAGATGAGTGAAACAAGCGAGGGGTTCAGAGATCCCGCAAGAGTTGCTTACCACCGCAGGCACTAAACTGACTATTAAATTTTACTACTATGCTACCATCAAGAAGAAATGACCAGAATTGGTTACCGAGTATGTTCAATGACTTTTTCAGTGAGGAATGGCCTCTAATGCACAATACCAATGCCGCAACGCCTGCTATCAACGTGTTGGAAGACGATAAGGCTTATCATGTAGAAGTAGCCGCTCCGGGTATGACAAAGGACGATTTCTCCATCCACGTAAACGACCAAGACGAGTTGGTTATTCTCGTAGAGAAAAAGGAGGAACACAACGACAAGGACTGCAACTGCGACAAGAAAGAGGAGAAGAAGTGCAACTGCAAGTATTTGCGCCACGAGTTCTCTTACAGCCGTTTCGAGCAATCGCTCTTGCTGCCGGAAAATGTAAACAAAGACGAGATTTCGGCTAAGGTGAATGACGGTATTCTCCGTATCGAGTTGCCTAAACTCGACCCGACCGTCAAAAAGAACCCGCGTCGTATCATAGATATCCAATAACGGACTAATATCGACTATGAATGTGGAAGGGACTGCCTAACAAGTTTAGGCAGTCCTTTTTTTTGTAATATGGTGATTGTGAAACAGTTAGTATATCAATTGAGCAGGTTATCGGAAACGGATGTATCGTAATTCGCTGAAATACAAGCAAAAAGGCATTTAGCCGAGAGTCGGCGTCAAATGTTTCCTATACCTCGTTGAAATGGATTTCCAACATTGAAACTCGCGATGCGAGTTCAGGTCGCCGTCATTTCTCCTCTCTGTCTAAGGAGTTCTGCTCAAGCCGCAGGGTTTCGTGTCGCTACGGCACTCAGTGCGCAAAGCGCACCTGCCTTACGCTTCACGTCTCCATAAACACAGCATAGTCATACGTTTTTGTACCAAACCGCCCGCGGGCGGGGCGTCCGCGTCCCCGGCGATACAGTATATTTTACGAAAAAACGACATTAAAAAAGAGACTGCCTATACTTGTCAGGCAGTCTCTTTTGGCAGATACGATTGCTTTCAGCAATGTGTGTTATGCTTCGTCCTCGTCGGTGCCATTGAGTGCATTGTCGGCGGCAGCGCGAGCGGCCTGAAGTGCGGCATACTCTTCACGGTTGTGTACGACAATCTTGGAGAATTCGCGGAGTCCGGTACCGGCAGGAATCAAGTTACCGCAGATAACGTTCTCTTTCATACCGTCCAGGTAGTCCACTTTTCCCTGTATAGCCGCCTCGTTGAGTACTTTGGTGGTTTCCTGGAAAGAAGCCGCAGACATAAAGGACTTGGTACCGAGAGCCGCCCTGGTGATACCTTGCAGGATCTGCTTAGCCGTAGCGCATGTTGCCTCACGTGCCTCAACGAGTTTCTTGTCGCGACGACGCAGACTAGAGTTCTCGTCGTGGAGACGACGCGGTGTAACGATCTGACCGGCATGGAGTACTTCGCTGTCGCCTGCATCGGTAACGACTTTTTTACCCCAGATACGGTCATTCTCGTCCATAAAGTCCATCTTATCAACCATCTGTCCTTCAAGGAAGCGTGTATCACCGGCATCAAGTATCTCGACCTTTCGCATCATCTGGCGTACGATAATCTCGAAGTGTTTATCGTTGATTTCCACACCCTGCATACGATAGACGGATTGTGCCTCGTTGACGATATAGTCCTGCACAGCGGTAGGTCCCTGGATAGCGAGGATATCATCGGGTGTAATAGCGCCATCGGAGAGAGGTACACCGGCACGCACATAGTCCCCCTCCTGCACAAGGATTTGTTTGGAGAGCGGAACAAGGTATGCTTTCTGCTCGCCGAGTTTGGAGGTAACGAAGAGTTCGCGGTTACCACGTTTAATCTTACCGAAAGATACCTCGCCATCTATCTCAGCCACGATAGCCGGGTTGGACGGGTTACGTGCCTCGAAGAGTTCGGTAACACGCGGAAGACCACCTGTGATATCGCCTGCGGAGCCGAGTACACGTGCCATAGTGAACAACAAGTCGCCTGCTTTGACCTCTGCGCCGTCGGCGTGTACGAGACTTGCTTTAACAGGCAGGTTGTAGGTACGGAGTACATTGCCGGCAGCATCAAGGATATGTGCGGAAGGCATCTTGGTTTTGTCCTTGGTATCGGTGATAGTAATCTCTTTTTTACCCGTTTGCTCATCCACCTCTGTTTGAGCGGTTACGCCTTCGATAACGTCTTCGTATTGGATACGACCGTTTTGCTCGATAACAAGCGAAGCCTTGTAGGGGTCCCATTCGCAGATGACGGTACCCTTGTCGTATTTTTTACCGGGAGTAACGAACAACTTAGAAGCGTAAGGTATATTGAAAGTAGTAAGTACAACGCCTGTTTTCTCGTCTTTGAGTTGCATTTCGTTGAGACGACTAACCACAATAACCTCTCCTCCTTCTGTGGCAATGGTACGAAGGTCTTCAATCTCGATGATGCCATCACGCGGGATAGCATAGGTATTCTGTGTAGCGGCATTACCGGCGACACCACCGGAGTGGAAGGTACGGAGGGTCAACTGGGTACCCGGTTCGCCGATAGCCTGTGCAGCGATGACACCGACGGCTTCACCTTTCTGCACCATCTTACGTGATGCGAGGTTACGACCATAGCACTTGGCGCATACACCGTGTTTGGATTCGCAGGTGAGTACGGAGCGGATTTCGACTTCCTCGATACCGGCAGCCTCGATAGCCTCGCAAGCCGCTTCACGGATTTCCTCGCCTGCGGCAACGATAAGATTGCCGTCAAGGTCGTGGATGTCGTGTACGCTGACACGTCCGAGGATACGCTGTGTAAGGGTAGCGACCACGACATCGTTCTGCTTGATAGCACGGGCGGTAAGTCCACGAAGCGTACCGCAGTCCTCTTCGTTGATGATGACATCGTGCGACACATCGACCAGACGACGGGTCAGATAACCGGCATCGGCCGTTTTCAGCGCGGTATCGGCAAGACCCTTACGCGCACCGTGAGTAGAGATAAAGTACTCCAACACGGACATACCCTCCTTGAAGTTAGCGAGGACGGGGTTTTCGATAGTCTGTCTGCTGTCGGTAGAGCCTGCTTTCTGCGGTTTAGCCATAAGTCCGCGGACACCCGCCAACTGCTTAATCTGCTGTTTGTTACCACGGGCACCCGAGTCCATCATCATATATACGGAGTTGAATCCCTGGTCAGCCTCCTGCATGTGTTTCATCAGGATGTCGGTAACCTCGGTATCGACTTTGTTCCACGCTGCGATAACGTTGTTGTAACGTTCGTCGTCCCCCATCTCACCGAAGTTGTACATCTCTGTGATATTTTCCACCTCCTGCTGTCCGCGTGCGATAATGCCTGCTTTCTCCTCAGGGATAAGTATATCGTTGAGGTTGAAGGACAAACCGCCACGGAAAGCCTTGTAGTAGCCGAGGTTTTTGATGTCATCGAGGAATTGTGCCGTCCGCGCCACACCGCAGGTCTTGATGACCTTGGAGATGATAGACTTAACCGCACCTTTCTTCATTACCACATTCTGGAAGCCCACTTCAGCGGGAACGTACTGATTAACCATCACACGTCCGGGGGTAGTCTCTATTATATGGTTTACGTGTTCGCCATCGACTACGTCATCAAGTCGCACTTTTACCTTGGCATGTATATCCACACGTCCCTCGTTGAGAGCAACGGTGCATTCTTCGGGCGAATAGAACGTCAGTCCCTCCCCTTTGACACCCGTGCGTTCTTTGGTGATGTAGTACAACCCGAGAATCATATCCTGCGAAGGCACAGTAATAGGGTTACCGTTTGCAGGATCAAGGATGTTGTGAGAGCCGAGCATAAGGAGTTGCGCTTCCAGCACCGCCTCGTTGGACAGAGGCAAATGGACAGCCATCTGGTCGCCGTCGAAATCGGCGTTGAAGCCGGCACAAGCCAACGGGTGCAACTGAATAGCCTTACCCTCAATCATCTTCGGTTGGAAAGCCAGGATACCATGCCGGTGCAAGGTCGGTGCACGGTTGAGGAGGACAGGGTGTCCTTCCATCACATGCTCCAGAATCTCGTAGATAACCGGTTCGCGTCGGTCGATGATTTTCTTCGCCGATTTAACGGTTTTGACAATACCCCGCTCAATGAGTTTGCGGATAATAAACGGCTTATAGAGTTCGGCAGCCATCTCTTTGGGCAGACCGCACTCGTGCATTTTCAGTTCAGGGCCCACAACGATGACGGAACGGGCGGAATAGTCCACACGTTTACCGAGCAGGTTTTGGCGGAAGCGTCCTTGTTTACCTTTGAGGGAGTCCGAGAGCGATTTGAGCGGTCGGTTAGCCTCCGACTTCATTGCGGTAGTCTTACGCGAGTTGTCAAACAGCGAGTCAACAGCCTCCTGTAGCATACGTTTCTCATTGCGAAGAATCACGTCCGGAGCCTTGATTTCGATAAGCCGTTTCAGACGGTTGTTACGAATAATCACGCGGCGATAGAGGTCATTGAGGTCGGAGGTGGCAAAACGCCCGCCATCCAGCGGCACGAGAGGACGCAACTCGGGAGGAGTAACGGGGATAACCTGCAAAATCATCCATTCGGGACGATTCTTACCTTTTGAAGCACGGAAGGCTTCAACCACCTGCAAACGTTTGAGTGCCTCTTGTTTACGCTGAACAGAGGAGGAGGTACTTGCCTGGTCGCGGAGAGTATAACTCAACGTGTCAAGGTCGATATTGCAAAGCATATCATAGACAGCCTCTGCTCCCATTTTAGCAATAAACTTATCGGGATCGCTGTCGTCCAAGGTATCGTTGTTCTCAGGCAGGATGTCAAGAATCTGTGCATACTGGTCTTCATCAAGGAGCATACGGTCCTCGATAGGAATACGGTTTTTGTCATCCTTATTCTTCTCACCTATTTCCTGCCCAGCGAGCGCACCTGCTTTTACCACGATATATTTCTCGTAGTAGATGATTGAATCCAGTTTTTTAGTCGGGATACCCAGAAGCGAAGCCATCTTACTTGGCAGCGAGCGGAGATACCAGATATGAGCCACAGGAACAACCAGTTTGATGTGTCCCATACGTTCACGACGTACTTTTTTCTCGGTAACTTCAACACCGCACCGCTCACAGACGATACCTTTGTAGCGAATACGTTTGTACTTACCGCAGTGGCACTCATAATCCTTGGTAGGACCGAAGATGCGTTCACAGAACAAACCATCACGTTCCGGTTTGTAAGTACGATAGTTGATAGTTTCCGGTTTCAACACTTCACCGCTGGAGAGTTGCATAATCTCGTCGGGCGAAGCCAAACCAATCGAAATTTTGGTAAAACCGTTTTTCTTATTATCTTGTTTGAAAGCCATAATCGTGATAAATTATTCCATTGTGATTGAAAGTGCCAAACCTTGTAACTCATGCAGCAAGACGTTGAGCGATTCCGGCAGTCCCGGTGTCGGGAACGGTTCACCTTTAACTATTGCCTCATAGGTACGCGCACGCCCGGTAACATCATCGGACTTAACGGTAAGAATCTCTTGCAATGTATGGGCAGCACCATGTGCCTCCAATGCCCAGACCTCCATTTCACCGAAACGCTGACCACCGAACTGTGCTTTACCGCCGAGAGGTTGCTGCGTAATAAGGCTGTATGGACCGATAGAACGCGCATGCATTTTGTCGTCAACCATGTGTCCCAACTTCATAAAATAGGTAACACCAACGGTAGCCATCTGGTCGAACGGTTCGCCGGATTCGCCATCATAGAGTTGCGTTTTACCTGCCCGCGGGAGTCCTGCTTTGTCTGTCCATTCGTCCAATTGTGCAAGCGAGCATCCATCGAAGATAGGTGTAGCGAACTTAACGCCCAGTTCCTGACCTGCCCAGCCCAAGACGGCCTCAAAGATCTGTCCGATGTTCATACGCGACGGCACACCCATCGGGTTCAAGACGATATCCACCGGTGTTCCGTCTGCCAGATAAGGCATATCCTCCACACGGACAATCTTGCTAACAATGCCCTTGTTACCATGGCGCCCAGCCATCTTATCACCTACGCGGATTTTACGGCTTTTGGCAATATATACTTTCGCCATTTGGATGATACCATTGGGCAATTCATCACCAATAGTAAGATTGAACTTACGACGCTTGAGGCCAGCATCCATCTCTTTATACTTGGCGATGTAGTTCATAATACACTGCGCTGCCAACTCATTTTTATGCGCATCGGAAGTCCAGCCTTCGAGCATAACCGATTGGAAATCAAGCATACCAAGACGTTCCTTGGTGAAATGTTGTCCCTTGGAGATAAGTTCAGTACCCACTGTATCCTTAACAGAGATTGCCAATTTGCCATCCAGTATCTTCACCAGTTTACTGATAAGCAATTCACGCAGAGCCTCCGATTTCTCGTTAAATTCGGCATCCATTTTGGCAATAGCCTCCTTGTCCTCCATCTTCGCCTTACGGTCTTTGATAGCACGGGTATAGAGTTTTTTGCCTACGATGACACCTTCCAAAGAAGGACTGGCTTTGAGAGAAGCATCTTTTACATCGCCTGCCTTATCACCAAAGATGGCTTTCAGCAGTTTCTCTTCGGGAGACGGATCGGTTTCACCTTTCGGTGTAATCTTACCAACTATAATGTCGCCGGGTTGAATATGGGCACCGATACGAATGATACCATTCTCGTCCAAATCCTTGGTAGCATCTTCACTCACATTAGGGATATCAGCGGTGAACTCCTCCATACCACGTTTGGTCTCACGCACTTCAAGAAGTTGCTCCACTACGTGAACAGAGGTGTACATATCTTCGCGTACGATACGCTCGCTAAGCACGATAGCATCCTCGTAGTTGTACCCTTTCCAAGGAATATAGGCCACTTTAAGGTTCTTGCCAAGAGCCAACTCACCACCTTGTGTGGCATATCCCTCGGTGAGGATCTGACCTTTTTCTACACGATCCCCTTTACGAACAATCGGGTGAAGGTCGATGGTAGTATTTTGGTTGGTTTTTTCAAATTTCGGCAGTTTGTACTCTTTCTCAGCCGATTCAAAGGAAATATAATCCTCCTCTTCGGTACGGTCATACAGAATTCGGATGACATCTGCATCGACATAGGTAACCAGACCTGCGCCTTCTGCTTCTACCTGGGTACGGCTATCCTTGACCAGTTGTCCTTCTATACCCGTACCAACGATAGGTGCTTCATTGGTAATCAAAGGTACAGCCTGGCGCATCATGTTCGAACCCATCAAAGCACGGTGGGCATCATCATGTTCCAAGAAGGGGATAAGGGCAGCAGCCACAGAAGCAATCTGGCAAGGCGCCACGTCCATCAAGTCCACTTGAGCGGGTTCTACGACCGGGAAATCCGCCCCGAGACGCGATTTAACCTTGCTACGGATGAACTTACCGTTCTCATCAAGCGGAGCGTTGCCTTGTGCAACGATTTTCTCCTCTTCGTCCTCTGCACTGAAATACCGGATATGGCTGTTATCCAAATCAACCACGCCATTCTCTGCCTTTCGATACGGAGTCTCTATGAAACCGAGATCATTGATTTTGGCATAGATACAGAGCGACGAGATAAGACCGATGTTAGGTCCTTCCGGTGTCTCGATAGGGCAGAGACGACCATAATGGGTGTAATGAACGTCCCGCACTTCGAAACCGGCACGATCACGGCTCAAGCCGCCGGGACCAAGTGCTGACATACGACGTTTGTGGGTAATCTCCGCCAGCGGGTTTTGCTGATCCATGAACTGGCTCAATGCATTAGTGCCGAAATAGGAATTGATAATCGAAGAAATCGATTTCGCGTTGATCAGGTCGGTCGGAGTGAACACCTCGTTATCACGCACGTTCATACGCTCGCGTACGGTACGCGCCATACGCGCGAGACCTACACCAAACTGGTTGTAGAGTTGCTCGCCGACGGTACGGACACGACGGTTCGACAAATGGTCGATATCGTCCACTTCGGCATTGGAGTTGATCAGTTCAACCAGATATTTAATAATCTCGATGATGTCCTCTTTGGTAAGAACACGTACATCATCGGGGATTGACATATTCAATTTACGGTTGATACGGTAACGTCCGACCTCGCCAAGATCATAACGTTTCTGGGAGAAGAACAGGTTCTGAATCATCTCGCGAGCCGTAGCGTCATCAGCCGGTTCAGCGTTACGCAGCTGGCGATAGATATAAAGAACAGCCTCTTTCTCGGTCTTGGCAGGGTCTTTCTGCAAGGTATTGAAGATAATCGAGTAGTCGCTTTCACGGTTCTCGTTCTTATGGAGCAGCACTGACTTGCTCCCCGATTCCATAATGATATCAATGATTTCGGGGGTAAGTTCAGTCTCGCGCTCAACCACAATCTCGTTACGCTCTATAGACGAAACCTCGCCCGTATCTTCATCGACAAAGTCTTCCAAAGTAGGTTTCATTACATAACCGGCAAGACGACGACCAATGCAAGCCTCAAGGGCGGCACGATTACACTTTACCTCCTCTGCCAAATCGAAGCAACTGAGGATGTCTTTGTCGGACTCGAAACCGATAGCACGGAGCAGAGTGGTAACAGGTAATTTTTTCTTACGATCAATATAAGCATACATTACCTTGTTGATGTCGGTAGCGAACTCTATCCACGAACCGCGGAACGGGATGATACGTGCGGAATAGAGTTTGGTGCCATTGGAGTGCATAGATGTACCAAAGAACACACCCGGCGAACGATGCAATTGACTAACGACAACACGCTCGGCACCGTTGATGACAAACGTACCTTTCGGTGTCATATAAGGGATGGTTCCCAGATAAACATCAGAAACCACAGTATCGAAATCCTCGTGATCAGGATCTTCGCAACTAAGACGAAGTTTTGCCTTAAGAGGCACGCAATAGGTCAAGCCACGTTTGATACATTCATCAATGGTGTAACGCGGAGGATCGATGCTGTAATCCAAGAAAGCAAGTGTAAAGGAGTTGCGTGTATCCTGAATAGGGAAATTCTCCTGGAACACCTTGTATAATCCTTCGTGGCGACGTTGTTCCGGAGTGGAATCCATCTGGAAAAAGTCGTGGAAAGACTTTAACTGAATTTCCAAGAAATCAGGAAAAGGCATCTGCTTTTGCACACGCGAGAAATTGACCCTTGGTTGTTTTGTAGTTGTAGCCATTTATTTAGGATGGTTAGTTGTTATTGCAGAACACAAACTGCCTGCCGGCAATGGGTTGTTTAGAACTAAACTGCACTATTCTGTGTATTATATTTATTTTACCAAAACAGCGCAATATTTACCAGATATTCAGTTGTTTTTAGAATCTGCTTTATTTAGAGAAAAAGGTTTAGACCCCTTTTCAGGGTCTAAACCTATAACCACAAAGTGGTGGGTTATTACTTGAGTTCTACCTCAGCGCCAACCTCTTCGAGAGCCTTCTTGAGAGCCTCTGCGCTTGCTTTGTCAAGACCTTCCTTAACAGTAGCAGGAGCAGCGTCTACGATGTCCTTAGCCTCTTTGAGACCGAGACCGGTTTGCTCTTTAACGGTTTTTACAACCTGGAGTTTCTGAGCACCTGCGCTCTTCAGGACTACATCGAACGAAGTTTTCTCCTCAGCGGCTGCCTCTGCACCACCTGCTGCGGGAGCAGCAACAGCAACTGCAGCGGCTGCAGGTTCGATACCATACTCGTCTTTGAGGATTTGAGCGAGTTCGTTTACTTCTTTAACCGTAAGGTTAACCAATTGTTCAGCAAAA
>DGIN01000080.1:14186-31223 GCA_002387325.1 Bacteroidales bacterium UBA4621
TCAGCGCGTTCTCCCAAAGTCGTGAGGACTCCGTGGAGTGTATTAGCACCGCTCTGGAGAGCAGAGATAACGTTTTTAGCAGGCGATTGCAGGAGTGCAACGAGGTCGCCGATAAGTTCGTTTTTCGATTTGATAGCAGAGAGGAACTCCAAGTTCTGGGCGCCTACGTATACACTCTCCTCTACAAACGCCGCCTTGAGTTGCGGTTTAGCCTCACCGGTTTTGTCTCCTTTGGTAAACTCTTTGATGAGTTTAGCGGGAGCATTCCCCGTGTTGCTGAGCATAAGAGCGGTATTACCTTTGAGCGATTCGAAAATCTGCGCATCAATGCCTTTAGCCTCAAGTGCTTTGTGGAGCAATGTATTCTTTGCAACGATCAGTTTGATATCGTTTTTGAAGCATGCACGACGGAGGTCGCTGGTTTTTTGCGCATTCAAGCCTTCTATATTGGTGATATAGAAGTGTTGGTATTCGCCCAAATGCTCTTGGAGTGCTGCGATAATCGCATTTTTATCTTCCTTTTTCATTGTCTCGTTATTAAGTTGTGATTAACCAACAGTTTTGGGATCAATTTTGATACCCTGGCTCATTGTACTGGAAAGATAAATGCTCTTGATGTAATCTCCTTTAGATACTGCCGGTTTGAGTTTGATGATTGTCTCAATAAACTCGTTTGCATTTTGTGCAATAGCCTCAGCAGAGAATGATACCTTGCCAATCGAAGTGTGTACGATACCAAACTTGTCCACTTTGAAATCAATCTTACCTTGTTTTACCTCTTTAACAGCCTTGGCAACATCCATAGTTACCGTACCGCTTTTGGGGTTAGGCATAAGACCGCGAGGACCGAGGACACGACCGAGAGCACCAATCTTACCCATGATTTGAGGCATAGTAATGATTACATCAACATCAGTCCATCCTGCTTTGATTTTTTCAATATACTCATCAAGACCTACATAGTCGGCACCTGCTTCTTTAGCAGCGGCTTCCTGGTCAGGAGTACAGAGCGCAAGAACCCGAACCGTTTTACCCGTTCCGTTGGGGAGAGAAACCACGCCGCGAACCATCTGGTTGGCTTTACGCGGGTCAACGCCCAAACGGACATCGATATCTACGCTTGCATCGAACTTGGTGGTAGTAATCTCTTTGACGAGAGCCGCCGCCTCTGCTACGGTGTAGAGCTTACCTGCTTCAATCTTCTCAGCAGCAAGCTTTTGATTTTTTGTCAATTTTGCCATAATAGTGATTGAAGTTAATTATTTAACGGTAATACCCATACTGCGAGCAGTTCCTTTTACCATAGACTCTGCGCTTTCAACGGTGAAGCAGTTGAGATCAACCATCTTGTCGGTAGCGATTTGACGGCATTGTTCTTCTGTGATAGAAGCCACTTTGTTACGGTTAGGTTGAGCCGAACCGCTTTTGATTTTAGCAGCCTCAAGGAGTTGAATAGCAACCGGAGGAGTCTTAACGATAAACTCGAACGACTTGTCGGTGTAAACAGTGATGATTACAGGCAACACTTTACCAGCCTTGTCCTGAGTTCTGGCGTTGAATTGTTTACAAAACTCCATGATGTTGACACCCTTGGAACCCAGTGCAGGTCCTACCGGAGGTGCAGGATTGGCAGCGCCACCCTTGATTTGGAGTTTAATAAAACCAGCAATTTCTTTAGCCATAATTGTTTAGTTTTACGTTGTTAATAGTTTTTGGCCTGATAACGGACACGTGCGGTATCCTCGGCCGGTTGATTAAAAATGAAACTATCGAGTAGTAACTAACGACTCGTAACAGAAGTCTCCTACTCTTTTTCTACTTGATTGAAACCGAGTTCCAGAGGGGTCTGGCGGTCAAAGATAGTAACAACCACTTTGAGTTTGTGTTTGTCTTGTGCCACCTCTTGGATGACGCCGTTGAAACCATTGAACGGTCCGTCAATGACTTTGACTTTTTCCCCTACGATAAATGTCTCCTCGAGTTGCAGTGTCTCATCTGCTTCCGTAACGTTGCCGACAATACGGTTGATTTCGGATTGCGGCACGGGGGTCGGAATAACGGACGAGCCGTCGTTGCTCATAAAGCCAAGCACATTGGGGATATTACGCAACAGGGGGTAACTCTCATCGCAGAGGTAGCACTCTACCAAGACATAGCCCGGCAGCAGGTTCCGCTCTTTGATAGTACGTTTTCCGCCGCGCAGTGCCACTACTTTCTCGGTAGGTATCAAAACTTGAGACACGTACTCTTTGAACAATGAAGAAGTAACCAAGGCACTTTCGATATACTCTTTCACCTTGTTTTCTTTTCCACTTATTGCGCGGAGTACATACCATTTGAATTTGTTATCAGCCATAGTCCAATTAACGCTTTTAAGTTATACAATTTGACAACTTTACGAATTAGAACAGACCGTAAACAAATGTCATAACAGACTCGAAGCACCAGTCCATAAGCCATACGATGAGTGCCAGAATAATGGAAGCGATCAGCACGACCACCGCACTTTGTGCCAACTCTTGGCGAGTAGGCCAACTCACTTTGTGAACCAGTTCGTTGTACGATTCTTTGATATTCTCTACAAGTTTCATATAAGTAGTTTTCTTTTTATCTATCTTTCACGCCAACAATCCGACTCCAACGAACAGCCGAAGTCAGATTGGAAGCATATAAATTTTGTAACAGCACGGAAGGCAGGAATCGAACCCACATTAACGGTTTTGGAGACCGCTCTCCTACCATTGGAGGACTTCCGTTTCGTAGGAGTGTGCTATGCGACAGAAATCCGCTATGCGAATTTCAGGCTTTGCAACTTCTCCTCTTCAATCGAAAAGCGAACTTTTCCGATTTGATTTCCGACTTGCGCCGGAGTATTTCTCTCCCTCGGGCAGCACAAGGGCGGAAGCCCTATGCTGCCAAATGAGAGAAATATAAGGATTGATATTAGTCAATCAGTTTGGTAATCTGACCCGAACCTACGGTACGACCACCCTCACGGATAGCGAAACGCAGACCCTCGGAGCAAGCAACCGGATAGATCAATTTAACTTGAATCTCGAGGTTATCGCCCGGCATTACCATTTCAGTTCCTTCGGGGAGAGTAATCTCACCGGTAACGTCCATAGTACGGATATAGAATTGAGGACGATAGTGGTTGTGGAACGGAGTGTGGCGTCCGCCTTCCTCTTTTTTCAGGATATAAACCGAAGCCTTAAATTCGCTGTAAGGTTTAACGACACCCGGATGGGTAAGCACCATACCACGGCGAACCTCGTCTTTGTCAATACCACGGAGGAGAAGACCTACGTTATCACCTGCTTCACCTTCGTCAAGAAGTTTACGGAACATCTCGACACCGGTAACAACCGATTTCTTACCGTCTGCACCGAGACCGATAAGTTGTACTTCGTCGCCCACTTTAACGACACCCGTCTCGATACGACCGGTAGCAACAGTACCACGACCGGTAATAGAGAAGACGTCCTCAACAGGCATAAGGAACGGTTTGTCGATAGCACGAACAGGGAGTTGAATCCAATTGTCAACAGCGTCCATCAACTCCAGCACTTTAGCCACCCATTTCGGGTCTCCGTTCAGGGCACCGAGTGCGGAACCGCGGATGATAGGCGTATTGTCGCCATCGAAATCGTAGAACGACAGCAGTTCACGCATCTCCATTTCGACGAGGTCGAGCATTTCAGGGTCGTCAACCATATCGCACTTGTTCATGAACACAACCAAACGGGGAACGTTCACCTGACGTGCGAGCAGGATGTGCTCACGTGTCTGAGGCATAGGACCGTCGGTAGCAGCAACCACGATGATAGCACCATCCATCTGCGCAGCACCGGTAACCATGTTCTTTACATAGTCAGCGTGCCCCGGGCAGTCTACGTGAGCGTAGTGGCGGTTAGCAGTCTCGTACTCAATGTGTGCGGTGTTGATAGTAATACCACGCTCTTTCTCTTCGGGTGCGTTATCAATCTGGTCGAAAGATTTAACATCCTCAGAACCGAAGCCAGCCTCGTGAAGCACTTTGGAGATAGCAGCGGTAAGAGTAGTTTTTCCGTGGTCAACGTGACCGATAGTACCGATGTTAACGTGCGGTTTTGAGCGGTCAAATTTCTCTTTTGCCATAGTAGTAAATTAATTTATTAACGTTAATAATGAGTTATTATCAAGTCGTTTGTTCAGCACAAAGAAAAGAAGGTATAATCCTTCTATTCTTCACGCAAGCCAACTTGCGTTTGCAATGGAGCTGATGGCGGGAGTTGAACCCGCGACCTCATCCTTACCAAGGATGCGCTCTACCACTGAGCTACATTAGCAACAAAAATCTTTTGGAGCGGAAAACGGGACTCAAACCCGCGACCCCCAGCTTGGAAGGCTAGTGCTCTATCGACTGAGCTATTTCCGCGAAACACGAAACCGGTTTTCGTTTCCGCGCGAGGTCTTGTGTCTGCGTTGAACTGCGAGAGCCGATATGGCTCGTGCAAGATTTCCGCAACGCAATTCTTCGCACTTGAGTTTTGTTGTGGGTGCGGATGGATTCGAACCACCGAAGCTGAAAAGCAGCAGATTTACAGTCTGCCCCATTTGGCCACTCTGGAACACACCCGAAACGAATTATGAATTAAGAATTATGAATTAAGAACAACTCCCCGTTCATTTTCTTTTTCACGTTTTCAAAGAACTTATGAGCCTCTAGTCGGACTCGAACCAACGACCGCTGGATTACAAATCTAGTGCTCTACCAACTGAGCTATAGAGGCGGTTTGCTTTCCAACTTGCGCTGTATCTGTGTTTTGGAGCAGTCCTTTACAGCACTCCAAACCTCATTCGGCGGAAAAGCGGTGCAAAGGTACTGCTTTTTTCGGATATACCAAAATAAATCGCAAAAAAAACGCAAAAAAAATGTATGGTGTTCATTCCGGGAGTGCGATTTCGCATCTCATACGTGTGCGGGCGTTTTTTTACAATGACAAGGGGAGTATTTCGGGAAAGCGGCGGACAACGTTGCACATTATGTCATTATACCCAAAGTCTCCTATGCCACAAGCGGCAAAAACAGGATAATATAACCTGAAAGTTACTCTTTGACAACGCGGGCCGCATTGTCTCCATACGTCTCTACACGTCCCTATACGCTCCGACAGGCAAATTACTGCGGGCGAGATGCCCGCGTCCCCTGCGGAAGGTTGGTGCACCCCTTTGGTAAATGTCTTATATGGTCAGCACAATAAACCGAGTATGTACCGTGTATGTACCGTGTATGTACCGTGTATGTACCGTAGTTGATAGCGTGAGGACAGCAGAAAGACAACAATTAAGAACAACCACTAAATAACAACTGAGAGACAACAATAGACAACAATAGACAACAATATATATATAGTTGTATATAGAAGTGTAATTCGGCAAAGCCGATAACGACGCGGGACGCGTCGTCTCCATAAGTCCGGTGGGGTTCTTATCTCGCCCAAAGATTCGAATGATTATTTCGTTTTCGCTACGAAAGCATCCCAATGAAGCCACAGGCTTACGGAGACTCCGCAGGCAATCAGTGCGCAAAGCGCACCTGCCTTACGCTTCACGTCTCCATAAGTGCGTAGTATGGTCAAGCGGTTTATGGCAAACCGACCGCGGACGGGGGCGTCCGCGTCCCGGGATGGCGTTTGCGTCCTATGAATGGCGTCTGCGGTCGGTTTTTAGGGGGGGGGGAATTTTTTATTCCACGCTGGTATGGAAGAGATTATTCCACGCTAGTATGGAAGAAAGGTTCAAAGAACTTATCTACCGCCGTACGTACGGCATCGTTGATAATAAAACTCTGCACCAAAGTGATGTTGTCTCCTTCGACGGCATAGCGTGAAGACAGAAAAATGGGGTAACTTTCCCCTTTTGACATATCGTTTGCCCATTGCATCGGTTGCAGGTTGACCACATCGTTGACGGCTTCTTCCGGTACGTTGTGTCTTTCGAGGAGGCTGCGCGGGCAGATATGGTCGATTACCCAACCGTAGTTATTCGTTTTGTCGCCATACTTGTCGCGTGTAATCCAAGCGCCGCAAGCATCCTGACGGAACTTTGCGGGATCAAATCCTTCTACAATACGACCTTTTTCCCAAACGACTTCGATAATGTCTTTGCTAAACTCTTGCATACGATAAAGTTTTTAAGGGTTGAACAATTAAGTGGTAATAAATTTTTCAGGAAGAATCCTTTTTTCTTCTGCCACAAAAGTAGGACAAAAATACAATATGCACAAATATAATGGAGTCTTTTCTGTGTTTTTCTTACGTTTGACAGTTGTATGTTACATTTGATAATTATTTATGTGTTTTGCAACATAAAAAACCGTATGTGTGTTTTCTTTGACAATTTTGTATGATACAGGACGACCGCATCAAAATAATAGCATCTTTGGTGCAATTTTGAAAGAATACGTGTAGTGCTGTACTTTTTTCTATACCCAATGTTATTCATACTTAACGACGCGGGACGTGTCGTCTCCACAAGCACAGCATAGTCATACGGTTTGTAACAAACCGATGCGGACGGGGGCGTCCGCGTCCCCGGAATGGTGTCCGTGGTTCCGGAATAATACATAATTTTGATGCGGTTGGGTTGTTGTATGATTGTCTATTTTTGCATATATCGCAAATAAGTTGTAACTTTGCAGGCTTGAAAAAGCAAGCGCAAGACAGATATTGACGGAAAAGGAACAGAGACAGATATTGACGGAAAAGGAATAACCAATATGGCAGAGGCATCACCACATATATATCCTTATTTGAGCAGGATTGATTCGCCTGCGGACTTAAAATTGCTGCCTATAGAGTCGTTGCCCGAATTATGCGGAGAGTTGCGGCGTTTTATCATAGAGGAGTTGAGTCACAATCCGGGTCATTTGGCATCATCGTTGGGGAGTATCGAACTGACGGTGGCGTTGCATTATGTGTTTGACACGCCCAATGACAAGTTGGTATGGGATGTAGGTCACCAGGCCTATGCGCACAAGATACTGACGGGTCGCAGGGAACGTTTTCATACCAACCGCCAGTTCAGGGGTTTGGCTCCGTTTCCTACGCCTACGGAGAGCGAATATGATGCGTTTGTGGCGGGTCATGCCAGCAATTCCATTTCGGCGGCATTGGGTATAGACATTGCATCGGAGATAAAGCACGAAAAGCGTAATGTGGTGGCGATTATCGGCGATGGTGCGATGACGGGGGGGTTGGCTTTCGAGGGGCTGAACAACACCTCGATGGACAAGAACAACCTGCTGATTATCCTGAATGACAACAATATGGCGATAGACCCCATTCACGGCGGTTTCACGCAGTATCTGTTAGATTTGACGACGAGTGCACGCTACAACAAATGGCGTTGGAATCTATACCGTATAGCGGCAAGATTGCATCTGATAGACGACAAAAAGAAGCAGCGTGTCTTGCGGCATGGGAACAGTCTGAAAGCCATTTTGTCGCACCAGCCGAGCAACATTTTCCAAGGTCTGAACATCCGCTATTTCGGTCCTGCGGACGGTCATGATGTGGTTTCGCTTGTGCGTATATTGTCGGAGATAAAGAACCACCGGGGTCCGAAGGTGCTGCATATCATTACCAAGAAAGGCAAGGGTTATGCTCCTGCGGAGAACAACCAGACGGTATGGCATGCTCCTGGCGAGTTCGATGTTGCGACGGGCGAGCGTGCATCGAAAGCGCAAGCCTCCGCCCCGCTATGGCAGGATATATTCGGCGAGCAGTTGCTGGCACTCGCCAAGCAGAACGAGGCGATTGTGGGTGTTACTCCTGCCATGCCGAGCGGGTGTTCGATGACGATTATGCAAAAAGCGATGCCTGAGCGGGTATTTGATGTGGGGATTGCCGAGGGTCATGCGGTAACGTTTTCGGCGGGAATGGCGAAAGAGGGGTTGGTGCCGTATTGCAATATCTACTCGTCGTTTATGCAGCGTGCCTACGACAATATCATCCACGATGTGGCGTTGCCCAATCTGCACGTAGTGCTGTGCATTGACCGTGCGGGTATAGTGGGCAACGACGGTGCCACCCATCACGGGCTTTTGGATATGGCGTATTTGCGTCCCGTGCCGAACATGTCGATTTGCGCCCCGCGTGTAGCGGAGGATTTGCGCGAGATGATGGTGCTGGCGCAGGGGTTGGACGGTCCTGTGGCTATCCGTTACCCGCGTGGCAGGAGTGTCATAGAAGAGCGTCATACGCCTGTGGTATACGGAAAGGGGGTTTGTCTGCAAGAGGGCAAGGAGACGGCGGTGCTGTCGATCGGTGCGATAGGCGACACCGTGCAAGCCGCCATAGAGAGCCTGTCTGACAGTGCCGACATAGGGCATTACGATATGCGCTGGCTCAAGCCGCTGGACGAGGAACTATTAGAAAGAGTGGCACAACGCTACAAGACGGTTATCACAGCCGAAGACGGAATGGTGAGCGGCGGGTTGGGGTCGGCGGTATTGGAATGGATGTCCGACCACGGTTATTCGCCACGTATTGTCCGTATCGGGGTACACGACCAATTCGTGGAACACGGCAGTACCGCGGAACTGAACCATATGCTTGGTTTGGACAGCGAGGGAATTGCGAAAACAATAGCAGAGAACTGCGGGAAACGTTAATTAATTGACAGATTGGCATACGCTGCATATAATATACATACAATATATATTGTTAATTATTTGATTGAACTATGCGTGTTATTATTGCCGGTGCGGGGGAAGTGGGAACCCATTTAGCGAAACTCCTGTCGCAAGAGGATATGGAAATCAGTCTGATGGACGAAAGCAGGGAGAGGCTCGGTTTTCTTGAAGCGGATTATGATATGCTTACCAAGGTAGGCAGTCCCACTTCTATCCACGATTTGCGGAATATAGGTGTGAAGAATGTGGATTTGTTTATCTCTGTAACGCCCCATGAAACAGAGAACATCACTTCGTGTATGATAGCCAACCAGTTGGGTGCCAAGCGCACTTTGGCGAGGATAGACAACTATGAGTATCTGTTGCCGGAGAACCGCAAGTTTTTCGAGCATATGGGTCTCAATCACCTTATTTACCCCGAGGTGCTGGCAGCCAACGAGATAGAGGAGTCGCTCCGTACCAACTGGATGCGTTTTCACCTGTCGCTCTGCGATGGTGCATTGGAGTTGTGCGTAGTGAAGGTGCGTGAGGGTGCGGTTGTGGTGAACAAGACGTTCAGTTCGGGGATTTACAGTCACGGTCGTTTCCGGATTGTAGCCATCAAGCGTGAAAGCGAGACGATTATTCCGCGCGGCAGCGACCAGGTGCTGGCGGGTGATGTAGTGTATGTGGTTTGCAACCGCGAGGAGATGGATTTCTTGCGTGAGCAATTAGGCAAGACCAAGGGTGAGATAAAGAATGTCATTTTCTTCGGCGGCTCGCGTATTGCCCGCAAATCGGCGTTAGCATTGACGGACAAAGGATTGGATATCAAGATATTGGAGAAAGACCGCGAGGTATGCAACCAATTGTCGGACAAACTGCCCCATGCACTGATTATCAATGCAGACGGGTCGGATATGTCGGTACTGAAAGAAGAGGGCATACAGGATGCCGATGCGTTTGTGGCTGTAACGGAGAGCAGTGAGGCGAACATCTTTGCGTGCCTTGCCGCCAAGCGTTTCGGGGTAGGAAAGACGATTGCCGAAGTGGAGAATATCGATTATATTCCGATGGCAGAGGCTTTGGATATAGGTACGGTACTGAACAAAAAGACCATTGCGGCTTCGTATATATATCAGATGCTGCTGGATGCCAGCGTGCTGAACATCCACAACCTGACGAGTGCGGATGCCGAGATAGTGGTGTTTATCGCCAAAGAGGGCAGCCGTATCACGCACAGCAAGATACGGGATATGGAGTTGCCGGAAGATACGAATATCGGTGCTATTGTCCGTGCGGGTGAGGGTGTGTTAGTGAACGGCGAGACGCAGATTATCACCAACGACCAAGTGGTGGTATTCTGCAAGAAGCATGTATTGAGACATTTGGAAAGATACTTCAAGTAAGATGACCCGCACTTTCAATTGGCAGTTAGTCTTCAAGACGCTTGGGGCGTTGCTCTGTATAGAGGCACTCTTTATGCTTGTACCGACGATAGTGGCATTATGCTGCCGTGAGTCCGATTTTGGTGCATTTCTTGTGGCGGTTGTTCTGACTTTTTGCGGGGGTCTCGTGGGATTGCTTACCGGTCGTGATGCCCCCAAGCATGTAGGCGAGCGCGAGGGTTATGTCATTGTGGCGACGGTATGGGTGGTTTATTCGGGATTCGGGATGCTGCCTTATTGGTTCAGCGGTGCGATGACCACGCTTGCCGACTGCTGGTTTGAGACGATGTCGGGTCTCACCACTACGGGTGCTTCGGTTATTCCCGATGTGGAAGTGCTGACTCGGAGTGTACTGCTATGGCGTGCGATGACCCATTGGATCGGGGGTATGGGTATTATCGTGCTGAGTGTGGCGATACTGCCTATGTTCGGTTTGGGCGGGATGCAGTTGTACGCAGCCGAGGCGACCGGTGTCAGTTATGAAAAATTATCCCCGCGCATTGCCGATACGGCAAAACATATGTGGGTGATGTATATCGTTCTGACTTTGGCGGAAACGGGTATATTATGGTTGCTGGGTATGGACGGATTTGACTCGGTATGCCATTCGATGTCCACCATAGCGACGGGCGGTTTCTCGACGAAAAATGCCAGTATCATCAACTATTCGCCAGCCATACAATACACCATTGCTATTTTTATGTTTCTATCGGGTATCAATTTTACGCAGTTGATATTTCTGTTTCGCGGGAAATCGTCGCGTTTGCTGCACGATGAAGAGACCCGATGGTATGCCGGTGCGGTGGGATTATGTACCATAGTACTATCCACAGGATTGTTCTTGCACTATAATTTCATAGAACCCGTACCTAACCAATTTATTGTAGATGCCGATTTCTTTGCAGATGCCGAACGGGCTTTCCGCAAGAGTTTCTTTATGGTAGTTTCGGCTATGACCACCACGGGTTTTGCCGCGAGCGACTATATGACATGGCCCAAGTTATTCTGGGCAATGGTCTTTTTTATGATGTTCACCGGTGCGTCGTCCGGTAGTACGTGCGGAGGTATCAAATGGGTACGGATTGGTATTTTTGCGAAGAGTGCGATGGCGGAGCTCAAACGGCGTATCCATCCCAATGCCGTTATTCCGGTGCGTTTCAACGGTCACACCGTAACCGAACAGACTACGAGTAACGTGATGGCGTTTATGTTTTTCTATATCCTTATCATTGTCGTTGCCGTATTGATTTTCTGTGCATCCGGTGTGCAATTTGACGAGGCGATAGGTACGGCGGTTTCGGGTATTGGCAATGTAGGTATCAGTATAGGCAGTTTCGGTCCGGCGGGTACATATGCCGATTTTCCGACCGTTGCCAAATGGACTATGACAGCTGTTATGCTCATCGGTCGTCTCGAGATATTTACCGTTCTGCTGCTTTTCACCAATGCCCTTTGGAAGAAATAAGTCCGATTGGGCATATTATTGGCAGACGGTTTGTTTATATCAAAAAAATGTTGTAACTTTGCACGCTTTTTACAAACTAATCAGATATTCAACCATTCAACTCCAACAATTTCTTTATGAGAAAAACACCCCAATTGTTTGTGCTTTTATTGGCGGCTGCGGCTTTCAGCAGTTGTGTTACGCAAAAGCAAATGACCTATTTCCGCGAAGTGGATACCGCAACGGCAGATAGCGTAAACAAAGTGTTTGAATCGCAGATTGACCCTATTATCAAAGCGGGCGATGCACTGTCTATCACCGTTTCCGCCCTTGACCAGGAAGCCGTAGTGCCTTACAACCTGCCGACCGTTGTTTTCGCCAATCCGGGCAGCAGCCAACTGACCACGACCCCCAGTCTGCAGTACTATACAGTGGGCGCAGACGGAAAGATTGAGTTTCCCGTATTAGGCAAAATATCCGTTCTCGGACTGAAGACGACCGAGGTGGTAAATCTCTTAGAGGAGAAACTTTCTTCACAGATTGTCAACCCGATGGTAATCGTACAACTGATTAACGCCAAAGTAACCGTGATGGGCGAGGTGAACCGTCCCGGACAGTATACAATGCCCAACGGACGTATGACCCTTTTGGATGCACTCGGTGCAGCAGGCGATTTGTCTATCTACGGCAAGCGGGACAATATCCTCATCACACGTGAGACCAACGGCAAACTGGAGTTTCATCGTCTGAATCTGAACTCGGACGAATTGTTTTCTTCCCCCTATTATTACCTGCAACAGAACGATGTAATCTATGTCTCGCCGAACAAAGTACGCGCTATCAGCAGTCAGAATATAGGCTTGTGGCTCAGTATGGTTTCTACTGTTGCGAGTGCCGCCACGGTCATTGTAACAGTAGTCAATGCGGCACAGTAATTACTCATTGCAAATTATGAATTAGATTATGGCACAAGAGATAACGAATAACAGTGCAAACGAAATAGATGTACGTAAGATTTGCCGTGAAGTGATAGCACACTGGTGGTGGTTTGCTATCGGTGTAGTACTCTGTTGCAGTCTGGGTGTGGTGTATATGGTATGTACCACACCCCAAATGACCACTCAGGGGGCGATTATGCTTCGGCAGAAAGGCGATGAGAGTCTGACGGGGCAGTTGGAATCGCTGAGTATGTTGGGATTGGGGAACAACGGGGCTGCGAGCGACGAGGTGGTGGTGCTTCAGTCGCGCGACTTGATGTACCAGGCATTGGATGCACTGGACTTGTGGAACACCTATTATGTAAAAGACGGAGCGCGTTGGATAGGCGAGTATCCCGCTCATACTTTTACCGTAGAGCCGCTGGAGATAACCGAGAAAGCCCGCAAGCGAGGCAGTTACAAAGTAACCATCAAGGTTTCAGACAACGAGTACGAGATAAAGGTGAAACAGGGATATTTTCATCGTTCCACCACCCATGTAACAGATTTGAAAGAACCGATAGAGACTTGTGTAGGTACGCTGCGTATTACCCAGAACCGCCCTATAAAGGAGGGCAGGACGGAGTATCGCACAGTTTGCACAACCAAGCCGAGCGTTGTAGATCAATACCGTATGGCAGTGAACATCGCTCTGGAGAAAAAAGAGTCCAACATCATCAATCTGACCACGGCATCGGATATACCGGGGCGTGATGTGGCATTGCTCAACAAACTGATAGAGCAGTATAACCTCAATACCGTAGTGGACAAGAACATCATTGCCACCAATACGGCAGCATTTATAGATGAACGTCTGGCTATTATCTCCCGCGAACTGAGCGATGCGGAGGATGCAGTGGCTGCCTATAAAACGAAGAACAACCTGACTGACCTTTCCGAGGAGGCGAAGATATTCCTGCAAGCCAACAGCGACGAGCAGAAAGAATTGGCAGACGTGGAGACACAACTCAACTTGGTGAACTATATCGAAGATTTTCTGAAAGACGATACCAAGCGTTTCAGCCTTATTCCCGCCAACATAGGTATTACCGATGCTTCGCTGACCTCTTTCATCAGCGAATACAACACACTTCTGCTGCAGCGTATGCGCGTACTGCGTACGGCTACTGACAACAACCCCGTAGTGGAGCAACTCAATGACCAATTGGTTTCCATGCGTCAGAACATCGTGGCCAGTATTGCCTCGGTGCGCGAGAGCCTTATCATCACACGCGACGGGTTGCGCCAACGCGACAGTCAGTTTAATGCCCGTATCAAATCCGTGCCTAACCAGGAACGCCAGTATGTGCAGATCAAGCGTCAGCAGGAACTGAAGGAGGAAATTTATCTGTTTCTGTACCAGAAACGGGAGGAAAACGCATTGATGCTCGCTTCTACGGCAACACCCACCAAAATCGTGGATGCCCCCAAGATGAATACAAATAGCAGAAAACCAAGTAATAAAATGGTGCTGTTGATATGTGTCCTGTTCGGCTTGTGTATTCCTGCTGGTATTCTCTATATATGGAATCTGTTCAATAACAAGATTGTACATACCAAAGACTACGAGAGTTTGCTGCATACGGCTTTTGCCGGACAGATTGTGGAGAACTCACGCGGCAAGCATATTGCCATCAACGAAGGGGAATCCACGGTCTCGGCGGAGTTGTTCCGTCTGCTGCGTACCAACCTGCGTTTCTTCCTGCCTGCAGACGTACAACACCCCGTAGTACTCGTTACATCGTGTATCAACGGCGAAGGAAAATCGTATATTGCCACCAATATCGCTTTGTCGTTGGCATTGCTTGACAAGAAAGTGGTACTTGTTGGGTTGGATATACGGAAGCCGATGCTGGCAAATTACTTCGGTTTGCCGGACAAAGGCTGTCTTACTTCCTACCTGGTGGACGACACCTATACAATAGACGACACCATACAACCGTCGGGTGTGCATAAAAACCTTGATATTATTCCTGCAGGTGTGATACCGCCCAATCCTGCCGAATTGCTGCAAACCGAGCGTTTGGATCAGTTGTTTGCCGAATTGCGCAAACGGTATGACTACATCATCGTTGATACGGCTCCGGTAGCAATGGTAAGCGACACCTTTATACTTGACCGCATAGCCGATATGACATTGTTTGTCAGCCGTGCCAACTATACATCGCGTGAGATGGTTGACTTTATCAACCAAATAGCCGAACAAAAACGCCTGAAGAATATCGCTTGCGTATTCAACGGGGTCAAAGATGTCAAAGCCGGCTATGGCTACGGTTATGGCTACGGCAACACAAAAGGATAGGCATTAGGTCTATATTGTTCTAAACACGCAAAGGGTTGTTAGCGGGCGGTTTGAAAAAATGATAGTTTGTGTAGCGGAAAAGCCATCGGTGGGGCAATACATAGCGACAGTGTTGGGAGCCACCCAACGCCGCGATGGCTATTTTGAGGGCAACGGCTATTGTGTTACATGGACTTTCGGACATCTTTGTGCATTGCTTGACCCGCAGGAATATACCGACCAATGGAAGAACTGGAATCTCAGTTCGCTCCCGATGATTCCGCAGCGTTTCAGTATCAAGGTGAACGGCGACGAGGGGGTACACAAGCAATTCAATGTGATTAAATCGCTTATAGCCCAAGCCGACGAGGTTATCAATTGTGGTGATGCCGGGCAGGAGGGGGAACTGATACAACGATGGGTGTATCAGAAAGCGGGTTGTAAGATTCCCGTGAAGCGTCTGTGGGTCAGTTCGCTGACCGAGGAGGCAATTGCCGAGGGGTTCAAAAAACTGAAAGACCAGTCGGAATACCAGCATCTCTATGAGGCGGGGCTGATGCGTGCTATCGGGGATTGGTTGCTCGGAATGAACGCCACGCGGGCTTATACCATCCGTTATGCGAAAGGGGTGGGAAAAGATCGGCAAGTGCTGTCTATCGGGCGTGTACAGACGCCCACACTGGCTTTGGTGGTCAAGCGGCAAGCCGAGATAGAGAACTTTGTGCCAAAGACCTATTGGGAACTAAAGACCAACTACAGGGAAACTCTTTTCTCCGCCCAACTGCCCGCCGAGGAAGACGAGTATGCCATCACCTCCCTTGAGCAGGGGCAGGCATTGGTGAATTCTATCAAAAACAATCCGCTGACAATCACATCGGTTGAGAAGAAAAAAGGCATTGAGTCCGCTCCCAAACTATTTGACCTGACGAGCCTGCAGGTGGAGTGTAACAAGAAATATGCTTTTTCCGCCGACCAGACCTTGAAACTCATCCAGTCACTCTACGAGAAGCGTATCACTACCTACCCGCGTGTGGATACCACCTATCTGAGCGATGACATCTATCCGAAGATACCTGCCACACTGGCGGGGATGAAGGATTTCTACCCGCAGGCAACACCTTTGCTCGGACTGAAAGCCGATGGCAAGAAAGGCGACGGCTCGCTGCCGAAATCGAAGAAAGTGTTTGATAACAAAAAAGTTACCGATCACCATGCTATTATTCCTACCGGTCAACGCCCTGATGCGCTGACCGCCGACGAACGCAAGGTCTTCGACTTGGTTGCACTTCGTTTTATAGGTGTATTCTACCCTGATTGCGAGGTAAGCAACACAACCGTGCTGGCAGAGGTTCCCCGCACGGGAATTGCAGAGAATGACAACTTAAAGAAGGTTGTTTTCAAGGTAACAGGCAGGCAGATACTGAAACCGGGGTGGCGGGAAATCTATTCCGACTCTCCCAATCCCCTCAAAGAGGGGGCTGATAGTACGGATGGAGACGATGTCTCTACCGAGAGCAAGACTTTGCCTGCTTTTACAAAGGGTGAGAGCGGGGAGCATATGCCGCAACTGCAGGAGAAGACCACCACTCCGCCAAAGTACTACACCGAAGCAACGCTTCTGCGGGCAATGGAGACGGCGGGTAAGACGGTGGATAACGAGGAACTGCGCGATGCGATGAAAGAGAACGGCATCGGGCGACCTTCTACCCGTGCGGCAATCATAGAGAAACTTTACCAACGAAAATATATTGTCAAACAGGGCAAATCCATTCGTGCTACACCGCTGGGAATCGACCTGATACATACGATCATTTCGCCGCTGCTGAAGTCGGCGGAACTGACGGGACGCTGGGAGAAGAAACTGCGCGAGATAGAGCGTGGCGAATATACGGCGCAGCAGTTTTTGGACGAACTCAAGACTATGACCGCTGATGTGGTGCGCGAAGTGAAAGCCAACAAAGCGGGTATGCTCTGTCCGGTTTGTCGGAAAGGCACAATCATTCGCGGCAATACCCGCTACGGTTGCTCCCGCTGGCGCGAGGGGTGCACCTACGCCGAGCCGTTCTAAACGGTTGCATTTACGCCCCAAAGACGGTAATAAGAAACAAGGTAGCCGCATCAAAACAGTATCCATATAGTTTATACAATATTTTTATGCAGTTTATGCAATATTCAAAATGCATAAAGTGCATAAAAAGGTGGCTTATGCTATCAAAAAAAGCCTTTTCTTT
>DGIN01000080.1:31294-54931 GCA_002387325.1 Bacteroidales bacterium UBA4621
TCTACGTCTTTTCTACGTAATGGGTATTATGAGACCGGCGGATTGCATACTCTGCATATTCGGGGAAATATATGGGGAGAATATATACTTGCAAAGAGTGGAATCATCATCCGGTTTTGCTGCGGTTGCCCAGAAGGAAAAAAGATATTATGATGGTTTTCTGACTTATATATTGTATAGTTCACCGATTTTTCGTAACTTTGCGGGCTGAAAAAGACTATTAAAAGATTGCACTATGAATATATCGTATAATTGGCTCAAACGCTACATCGCCTTGACCGATGATGCAGAGACGGTGGCTAAGATACTGACCTCTATCGGTTTAGAGGTCGGAACTGTAGAGAAAGTACAGACTATCAAAGGCGGTTTGGAAGGCTTGGTAATCGGCGAAGTGCTGACCTGCGTTGCACACCCCAACTCCGACCATCTGCATATCACGGAAGTGAATATCGGTGCGGCAGAGGCACAAGGGAGCGTAACGGACACACAGGGACGGCACACGCTGCATATTGTTTGCGGGGCACCCAATGTGGCAGCCGGGCAGAAAGTGGTGGTGGCTACCATCGGTACGGTGCTATATGACGGCGAGGAGCATTTTACAATCAAACGTGGTAAGATACGCGGCGAGGAGTCGCTTGGTATGCTTTGTGCCGAAGACGAGATTGGCGTAGGCAGCGACCATGCGGGTATCATCGTGCTACCTGCTGAGACGCCTGTTGGTATGCCTGCCAAGGAGTATTACCACGTGGAGGACGATACGCTGATTGAGGTGGACATTACCCCGAACCGCTCGGACGCTATCAGCCACTACGGTGTGGCACGCGACCTGTATGCATACTATTTGGCACACGGGCAGAACGTGGCTCTCACTCGCCCGAGTGTGGACGCTTTTGCAGTACAAAACCACGACCTGCCTATTGAAATCACGATTGAGGATAAAGAGGACTGCCCCCGCTATACGGGCGTGAGCATACAGGGCGTAACAATAAAAGAGTCGCCCGACTGGCTCAAACAAGCCCTGACTACCATCGGTTTGCGTCCGATCAACAACGTGGTGGACGTAACCAATTTTGTGCTGCACGAGATGGGACAGGCGCTTCACTCGTTTGACGCAGACAAGATAAAGGGACATCACGTCATCATACGCAAGGCGCACGAAGGCGAGAAATTCACCACTCTTGACGGCGTAGAACGTACCCTTTCGGCTGCCGACCTGATGATCTGCAATGCCGAGGAGCCGATGACGATTGCGGGTGTGTTCGGCGGATTGAACTCGGGTATTACCGACGAGACGAAAAACGTGTTTCTCGAGAGTGCCTATTTCAACCCCGTTTGTATCCGCAAGACCTCGCGCCGCCATCAGTTGCAGACCGATGCATCGTTCCGCTACGAGCGCGGTTGCGACCCGAACAACACCTTGTATATACTGAAACGCTGTGCATTGCTCATTCAGGAGGTAGCCGGCGGCGAAGTGGCGATGGAGGTGAGCGACAACGGACAAACCTATTTCGAGCCATTCCCTGTGACGCTGAATATCCCGCGCGTGAATGCGCTGATAGGCAAGGCGATAGGCGAGCAGATGATAGAGACTATTCTCCGCGGTTTGGAAATGGAGATCGTCAGCAAAGAGGGCGACGACTGGCATATCACCGTGCCGCGCTACCGTGTCGATGTACAGCGCGAGTGCGATGTGGTGGAGGATATTCTGCGTATCTACGGATACAATAATGTGGAGTTCCCCGAGAAAGTGAATACGAACCTCAGTTACAGCCCGAAACCCAATCCGCAGAAGTTGCAGACCCGTATTTCGGAGCAACTGACCGCACAGGGCTTCTATGAGATACTGAACAACTCGCTGACCAAAGTGGCATACTACGAGCCGCTGCAGACCTATCCGCTGAGTGAGTGTGTGAAGATCAAGAACCCATTGAGCCAAGATCTCGGCGTAATGCGCCAGACACTGCTATTCGGCGGTTTGGAGAGTATTCAGCGCAATGTCAATCGCAAGAATACCGACCTCAAATTCTACGAGTTCGGCAACTGCTACCACTACCACGCCAATCCTGCTGCACGGGAGCATAACCCGGAGAATGCACTTGTGGAATACAGCGAGGAACCGCACTTGGCACTCTGGCTGACGGGTAACAAGACACAGCAGTCGTGGATTAACAAAGGCGAGAAGACCACATTCTATATGCTCCACGCATACGTAAATGGCGTGCTAACCCGTATGGGCGTGGATGTGGCACATTGCACGATGGAGGTATTCTGCAACGAGTTATTCTCCGATGGGCTGATTCTCAAGGCACAGAACGGCAAAGAGTTAGGGCGGCTGGCGATTGTGAACAAAAAACTTGCCAAGCAGTTTGACATCGAAGAGCCGGTTTTCTTTGCCGACCTCGACTGGAGGCAACTCCTGCGCCAAAACAAGCAGTACAAACCCGTTATCAACGACCTGCCGAAATTCCCCGAAGTGAAGCGCGACTTTGCCTTGCTTGTGGACAAACAGGTAGAGTTTGCCGACCTTGCACGTGCTGCTTTCGAGACCGAACGCAAACTGCTTAAAAATGTCTATCTGTTTGATGTTTATGAGGGCAAGAACCTCGAGAACGGCAAAAAATCGTATGCATTATCGTTTATTCTCCAAGACCCTGAGAATACACTCAAAGACAAGCAGATAGAGAGTATTATGCAACGCCTGCAAAAGACATTTGAGGATAAATTCGGGGCAAAACTGCGCTAACAGCCAGTTAAAGACCTTAAAGTTCTTAAAGACCTTAAGGATATTAAGGATTGTTTAACCATAAAAAAACGAAACTGGTATGAAGAAAGCATTATTTGCCGTGGTGCTGTTGATGTCAACGGTGGCTGGATTTGCACAAGTGCCGCAAGAGAAAGAAAACGTGGTCTATCATGTAACGGTCAATAAAAATGACCCCGCCACCCGTGTAGATTACCAAAAGGCACTGACCCGCAGCGGGAACACCTATTTCTTGGGAAACCAAGTAATGGACAAGAAAGCCTATATCCGTTTTCTGGAAACCAATTGCCCTGCGGCGTGGCAGAAAGCCAACAGCGGTTACAAGACCGCAACTGCCGGGTGGTGCTTGCTCGGCATCGGCGCAGGCTTGGAGATAGGCGGTGTGATAGGTATTATTGCTACTACCGGAAGTATTATAAATGGTACTATAGTTGATGGTACGACAGCAGTCAACAGCACATTAGGTTTGGCGGCACTCTATTATGTCGGTGCGGTCAGTATCGTGGCGTCTATTCCGACAATTGCCGTCGGGTATGCGAAGATGCATAACAGTGTGGATGTGTACAACGTGGCTTGCGCAACGGCACAAGTGCGCCCGTATTGGAGTATTCAGACGAGTAAAAACGGCATTGGATTGGCATACAATTTCTAATATATAGTTTAGATATATACAAAAAACACGGTCGGGAAATTTTCCTTGCCGTGTTTTTGTGTATTATAGCGGACTTATTATTTCCCGCCTACTAGTTTCTTGATGTCATTCAATTTATTGAGGGCTTCAAGAGGTGTCAGACTATTGATGTCAAGGCGGGTCAGTTCGTCGCGTATCTGCTCTAAAACAGGGTCATCGAGTTGGAAGAAACTCAACTGCATACCCTCCGGAGCATTAACCATGGCTTTGCCGTTGCCTACTTTCTTTACATTCTTGCGTAGGTTGTCGCTCTCTGCCAATACCGATGGAACAACACCGGCAGCACTCTCACCGCCTGTTCCCGATACTCCATTGCTGTTTCCCTCCAACTCGTGCAAAATCTCGTTGGCACGCACCACTATACTTTCCGGCATTCCTGCCAGTTTGGCTACGTGGATACCGAAACTGTGTTCCGAACCGCCTCGGACGAGTTTGCGCAGGAAGATAACTTTCCCGTTCACCTCGCGCACCGACACGTTATAGTTGCGTATCCGCGAGAACGACTGCTCCATCTCGTTCAGTTCGTGGTAATGAGTGGCAAACAGCGTCTTCGCATGCCCGCGCTGCTCATGAATATATTCCACTATCGCCCATGCGATACTGATACCGTCATAGGTACTGGTGCCGCGCCCGAGTTCGTCGAAGAGAACAAGACTCCGCTCGCTGAGGTTGTTCAGAATACTGGCGGCTTCGTTCATCTCCACCATAAACGTACTCTCGCCCAGCGAGATATTGTCGCTTGCCCCCACGCGGGTGAAAATCTTGTCCACAATACCGATAGAAGCACTCTCGGCGGGAACAAAACTGCCTGTTTGCGCCATCAGTACGATAAGTGCCGTCTGGCGCAGAAGAGCAGACTTACCCGCCATATTCGGTCCTGTGATAATGATGATCTGTTGTCCGCTATTATCCAAAACTACATCGTTTGCCACATATTCCTCGCCTGCGGGCAACTGCTGCTCAATCACGGGATGCCGCCCCTGACGGATATCAATCACCAGACTGTCGTTCACATCGGGGCAGATATATTTGTTCTCCGCTGCCGCCGTGGCAAAACTCAGCAGGCAGTCGAGTTGTGCCACCACATTGGCATCAATCTGCATCTGCGGCACACCCCCGCTTAACGCCAGCATCAGTTCCTGATAGAGCCGGTTCTCAATAATCTGTATTTTCTCTTCGGCGGAAAGAATCTTCTCTTCATATTCTTTGAGTTCGGGTGTGATATACCGCTCGGCATTCACCAAGGTCTGCTTGCGTATCCACTCGGCGGGTACCTGGTCTTTGTAGGTGTTTCGCACTTCCAAATAGTAGCCGAAAACGTTATTATACCCGATTTTCAGGCTCTGGATACCCGTCTTATCCGCCTCGCGCTGCTGTATATGCAATAGGTAATCTTTGCCGTTGGTGTGTATGTCGCGCAGCGAGTCAAGTTCGCTGTCCACACCGCCGGCAATCACGTTAGGTCGCCCTTGTACGGCAGGCGGATTGGGCTGTATCTCTTTTTCTATACGCTCGCGCATCTCGGTACAGAGGTCTATCTGTTCACCCAGCAGATGCAGGTACGAGTTGTCGTCCGCGCCGAGACATACCTCGCGGATAGCGACAAGCGCACGCAGAGCGGTTGCGAGTTGCACCATCTCGCGCGGAGCGATACGACCGGTAGCCACTTTGCTCACGATACGCTCCATATCCTGTATCAACCCTATCTGCTCCCGCAGCAAGTCGCGCTCGGCGGGATGGCGGAAAAAATACTCCACCACCGACTGGCGGTTGCGTATCGGACGCACATCCTTGAGCGGGAGTGCCAGCCAGCGGTGCAGCAGACGCCCGCCCATCGGCGAGATGGTATGGTCAAGGACTTCATAGAGCGTTTTGCTCTCCGCAGTCTGCCCGCCGAGAAGTTCGAGATTGTGTATCGTAAAGCGGTCAAGCCATACGTACTTGTCCTCTTCTATACGGCTAAGATGCTGTATATGCCCCGTCTGCAGATGCTGAGTCATATCCAAGTAATGGAGGATACCGCCTGCGGCAATCACACCGTTGGGCATCTTGTCCAATCCGAAACCTTTCAGGTTCTTCACCTGCCATTGTTTCTCCAAACGCTCTTCAGCCGATTCGGGCGTAAGCATCCAGTCCTCGAGTTCAAACGTAAAGAACTTGTTGCCGAAGCGGGCTTCGAACTCGGGCTTCTTACCGCGCAGGAAAAGCACCTCTTTCGGGGCAAAATCCGTCAGCAGTTTGTCAATATAGTCGGCAGCCCCTTCGGCGGCAAGAAACTCGCCCGTGGAAATGTCGAGAAAGGCAATCCCTATCGTATGTTTGGCAAAACTGAGGCAACCGACCCATGTATTCTCTTTCTGCGTCAGCGTGGTGTCGGAGTAACTGACCCCCGGCGTAACCAACTCCGTAACACCGCGTTTTACTAATTTCTTGGTCAGTTTCGGGTCTTCCAACTGGTCGCATATTGCCACGCGCAACCCCGCACGCACCAGTTTGGGCAGGTAGGTGTCAAGGGCATGGAACGGAAACCCCGCCATCTCCTGCGTCTGGTTGAGCCCGCCCGCACCGTTGCTGCGGTGAGTGAGCGTGATATTGAGTATCTTGCTGGCACGCACCGCATCTTCGCAGTAGGTCTCGTAGAAATCACCGCAACGGAACAACAGCATCGCATCAGGGTACTGCGCCTTGATGTCCCGAAACTGTTTCATCATCGGAGTCTGTTCCTTTTCCTTTGCCATAACTTACAAATTTACAAATTCATCATTTCAAGTCCACCGTTATCTTCAGGTTGTACCGCCGTCCCGTCAGGTAGTTCGGACTCGCCCATTGATTGCCGTAGGCATCGCTTACCCAAAAATACGAGTTCACGTTGCTCCAGTCCACCAAGTTGAATACCTCGAACTGCACTGCCCATTCGGCGATATGCTTCGCACTCGGAGCACGCATAAACTTTGCCGTCTTGGCATTGAATGTATAAGTCGCACCTATGTCAATACGCCGGTAATCGGACATCCGCAGCACTTTCTGGCTTGCAGGATTGCGCGGCGAAGCAAACGGCATACCCTCGCTCCAAATCATCTTGAGATGGAACTTCAGTTGCGGGAATTGCGGGATATAGTCCTGGAAAAGCATTGAGAACGAATACCGCTGTTCTTGCGGCGACGGAATCCAACCGAGTTCGGGATACTCTTCCAATCGCTGCCGCGCAGACATCGTGGAGAAACTGATCCAACTGTCAGCACCCGGTACCAACTCGCCATAGAGTTTCAAATCCAATCCCGCAACATAACCCGTGGCATCGTTCTGACCCGAATAACGCACACGCACATTGTCCACCGTGTAACTCTCCATACGGTCGATATATTTGTAGTACGCCTCTGCCGTCAGTTTGAACGGACGTCCCCACGCACGGAAATAGTAATCGCCGCCGAGTACCACATGCACGGAGCGTTGCGCCCGCAGGTCTTTGTTGAGTTTGATACGCGTAACACCGTCATCGCCCGTCAGCGTGTCGCGCAGCTCCTTGTAGAACGGGGCTTGGTAATAGAGACCCGTGGCAAGGCGGAAACTGAAATCACGCTTCCAACCGGGGTTATAGACCAGACTCGCACGCGGACTGGGCAACACCTCGTTGTTGAGACTCCACCATTGCAATCGGCCGCCGACGGTCAGTATCACCTGCCCCTTCTCCGTATTCCATTTGTGCGTGTTCTGTACATAGCCCTGCACGCGTGCCGACTGCATCCGGCTGTCGCCGTTCATCGTATAGTAGAGCAGCATTTCCTCGTTGTTGTTCGGCAGACTGTAGCCCGTTGAGTCGCGCCACTCCCATTCGCTGATATGGTCTTTGATCAGTTCAGCCTGCCCGCTCACACCCCAGCTCAATGTGTTGTCCTCGTGCTGCCATATGCCGCTGTGCGAGAGTGTTGCCACACCGGCCTGCAAACGGTTGCGGGCGTGCTGGTGATACACACCCGTACCCAATACACCCGTTGTCGTGGCAGTGATACTTGCCGCACCACTCCCTATCTCCGGCAACTCGCTACGGATACTGTCCAAAGGCTTGTCGGTCAGGAAATACTCGCCCGATATGTCGTAGGTCTCCTGCTCGTAGGTGTAAAAACCGCTCAAATCAAAACCCAATTCCACCTCCTTCGACACGTGTCCGCGGGCACTCAATGCTGCAAAACCCGTCGTAAAACGGTCTTTCTCCTGACCTTCGTAAAAGATATTGATATGTTTTGCCTCCTGACCGCCGAAACTCTCGCTCATAGAGTCCGGTCGAAAACGGTACGTGTTCCTACTGAAATTGCCAAGAAACGCCATCCGCCAGTCGCTCTGCGGGTGTTTTTTCTTACCTGCAGACCATGTAATGTAGGTCTGGTAATCAACAAAATCGGGGTTATAATTGCCCGCCGTTGCCAACGCACCGAGCATATAGCGGCTCGTCTTGTAGCGTATGCCGTGCATCTGCGAATAAGTGCTGTCTCCATGCCCTACATACACGTTTGCCCCCAAGAGACTCGCCCCCACACTCGCCTCGAAGCGGTCGGGACGCTTGTAGGTTATATCCAGTACCGACGACATCTTGTCCCCGAACTGTGCATCGTACCCTCCCGCCGAAAACTGTACATTCTCCACCATATGCGGGTTTACAAAACTCAAGCCCTCCTGCTGCCCGCTCCGTATCAATAGAGGGCGATGCACCTCCAAACCGTTTACATACACCTGGTTCTCGTCAAAACTGCCGCCGCGTACATTATACTGCGATGACAGTTCGTTGTTCTGGTTTACGCCTGCAAACGTAATCAGCAGGCTTTCTATCGAACCGCCCGTTGCATCGGGCATCACCCGCGTGGTTGCCGCTTCTATGCCCTCCATCGTACCGTTCTGCCGTTTCAATCCACGTACTTCCACTTCCTCTATCCATTGCTCGTCCGTCGGCATCACCACATTGATATTCAGCACATCCTGCGGGGCGATTATACGCTGGCGGATCGTGGTGTAACCGATCATTGAGAATACCAACTCCACCGTGTCGCAATGCGGGAAAAGCAGTTCATAGTAACCGTTCTTGTTGGTTGTCGTACCCGTTGGTGTCTCGGCAATCGCCACATTCACCAGTTCGATACCGCGGTTCTCGCTGTCCGTTACATAACCGTAAATACGCACATTGCGGGCAAGCACCTGCCCGCAGCATACACACAACAAAAAATATATGGATAGCCTTCTTCTCAAGATCCTCTTATCTACCATTTCGCCACTGTGTCGTTATATATACTCTCCGACAACTCGGTTATCATCGTAGCGCATAATTCGTCCTGCACATCGCTCAGCATACGGGAAGAATCAAACGTCTGGTAGGCACTGTACGTCTTCTCAAAACTCTCTTCCGGATTGATATTGTTCGTGAAACGCACTTGGATACGTATGGTCAACTTCGTTTCTGCCGAATAACTGTCTGCCGAAATCGCCATCGCCGTCAGGTCATAACCGACAATTTCGCCCTCCAACTCCAAATCTCCGCCCTTGCGAAGCACTTGCAAACGGGTCTGACGCTGGAACAAATCGCGTATCCCGTCGCTCAGATTGTTGCTCAACGACGGATTCACCATCGCTGCATTGTTCGGAAAATCGGCAATCGAAATCGAATGTACCTTCGAATAGTCAATGCTCGCACCGTTGAACTTGTACGATATGGCACACCCCTGCAACAGCAAAGCCATCCCGCCGACCAATACTATCTGAAAAATCTTCTTCATTCTGTTTCCCTTAAAGACATTAAAGTCCTTAAAGACTTTAACCGTCCTTATTCCTTATTCCTTGTTCCTTACTCTCACAACCCGTATTCTTTTATCTTCCTGTACAGTGTCCGCTCCGATATGCCCAATTGCCCCGCAGCGGCTTTGCGGTTGCCGTTGCAACGCGCCAAAGTCTGTTCAATCATCTTGCGTTGTGTATCTTCCAAACTCTGCGGCTGATGTGCCGTCTCCGAATGGACTACCTCCGCCTCCTGTACATCGTCCTGCGTATGTGTAGCCGTATCCTGCCCCTGTATCAGTGTATGCGAAACCGTAGAATCCGGATAGAACGACCGCTCCGCGGGGGGCGGCGTAGCCTCTATCCGCGCTTTCATATCGCGCAACTCCTGCTGCATCTTCATCATCATATTGTACAGAATACCTATCTCATGCGAATAGTCTTTCCCGCCCGTATTGCTTCCGCCACGCGAAGAAACCACCAAACCGTTCTGACGCTCGTTGTCCGGCAGATAGCGGCGCAGCGTCTCGGCGGTGATATGATGGTCCATCTCTATTACCGACACCTGCTCGGCTATGTTCTTCAACTGGCGTATGTTGCCGTTCCAGTAATAGGACTGCAGCAGGCGTGTGGCATCATCGTCCAGACGCAGCGGAGGCATCTGATAACGGTTGCAAAAATCCACCGAGAACTTCCTGAACAGCAACGGAATATCCTCTTTGCGGTCTCGCAACGCAGGAACACGTATCTCTACCGTGTTCAGACGATAGTACAAATCCTCACGGAAGCGACCGTCGTCTATGGCTTTCTGCATATTCAGATTAGTCGCCGCTACCACGCGCACATTCGTTTTCTGCACTTGGCTCGAACCCATTCGGATAAACTCTCCCGTCTCCAACACACGCAGCAAACGCACCTGTGTCTGCAAAGGCAGCTCCCCCACCTCGTCCAAAAACAACGTACCGCCGTCGGCTATCTCAAAATACCCTTTCCGCTCGGCTTTCGCATCGGTAAATGCACCCTTCTCGTGTCCGAATAGTTCGCTGTCTATCGTTCCCTCGGGGATGGCACCGCAGTTCACCGCAAAATACGGGCCGTGCTTTCGTGCCGAAAAAGCATGGATAATCTTCGGGAAATGCTCCTTGCCTACACCCGACTCGCCCGTAACCAATACACTCAAATCGGTACGCGCCACCTGCACGGCCACCTCTATATCGCGGTTCAGAAGAGGACTGTTGCCGATAATCTCAAAACGCTGTTTAATGCCTTGTAATTCTGTAGATGTCATAACTGGGAAAACGCCACATTAGCGCACAAAGATACATCAAAAATCTGAATTATGCAAACAAAAAACCAAATCACCAGCGCAACCGTCTCAAAATAGCGTATTATTCCGAAACCGCAGACACCATTTCTGAAACACAGATGCCATCGCCGGGGACGCCCCGTCCGCGGTCGGTTTGGCACAAACCGCATAACGATACTCCGGGCTTATGGAGACGATGCGTCCCGCATCGTCAAAACGCGGAGTCTTGCGGTATGGCTGCTACTATTATTTAATTAAATTCAGAACGAGACGGACTGCTTGCCCCCTCAAAGAGGGGAAATATAGATTTGTTTTGAGTTGGGTTCATATTGTTGATTGGTTGATTGATTGGTTGATTGGTTGATATGTTTATAAGTTTATGCGTGGTTGAATGGGTTGATTGGGTTATGTGGATGTCCCCTATAAGCCTACGGTATTGTCAGCATAATATACCGTTTATCTACCGTATATGTACCGTGTATGTACCGTGTATGTACCGTAGTTGTCAGCGTGAAGATAGAGGGACATAGCGGGTAGATAGTATCGTGGATAGAGGGATATTTTTTTCAACATATTGCAGATACACGGTAGATACATGGTAGATAATCGGTTCATTCAGCCAACCATACCGCTGTTTACATAGGAGTTGGCATCAGCCTTCGCCTCGCCCACGGACACCTCAGATTCCCTGCAAACCATAGCCGGGAACGCGGACGCCTCGTCCGCGGGCAGTTTGGTACAAACTGAATGACAATGCTACGCCCCTGGGGGACGTGAAGCGTAAGGCAGATGCGCATCGCGCACTGAGTGCCGTAGCGACACGAAGCCCTGTGGGCTGCGTAGAACTCCCTATCGTCCCGCGTCGTTATCGGCTTTGCCGAACTACTGCCTATACGCTTCATTATGTCTCTTTGCCGGCACCTAAATGCTGTTTTTAGCACTTTTCTGTTGTCCCGTTACTATTTTGTTGCGGTTGCCCTGATACTATCATTGTCCTCTTGCCCATATCATAAATTATTTGTAACTTTGCAACCAAATACTAATATCCCATAGATATGGCACGCACCACCCTTTCCCATCCTTTCGATACTATGTCGGGCAAACTCACCCGCAACGACAAAGTCATTCTCCGCACCCGCAACGGCAATACCCATGCTTATGTCATCCATAATCCATACAAAGGACCTGTCGCTCCGGAACGCCAACGCACCTTGGATGCTTTCGCAGCGGCGGTTGCACAAGCCAAAACCATCCTCAACGACCCCGCTTTGCGTGCCGAATGGCAACAGCGTTTCAACAAATACACCGCCCGTGTCAACCGCTATCCATCCTCCTATCCCAAACCTTGCACCACCCTCCGCGGCTACATCATCTCCACCCTCACCCGCGAAGCCCAATCCTCCCATTCATAGTAACTACATTAGCAACAACTGTTGCATATCTGCCCCAAATGTACATCTCTGCTCATTCTAAACACCTGCCTATGCCAACCGCCTCATCAAATTGCCTATGGACTCCGCGTATCAAGTGGCTGACCGCCATTGCGCTAATCATAATCGTTGCCGCCGTTGCCTACAGCCTCTATATCTGTCTGCACACCACCGATGCTGCCACGCAATATACGGCATTGGCAGCCATAGTCATATTATGCATATTATTGTCAGGTGCCGTATTGCAAACACCTCGGTATGTGAACGTCAGCAGCGAAAAGGTGCAGATACACCTGCTCTGTACCTCGGTGGATATTCCCAAAGAGGAGATAGAGCGGATAGAGCATATGCCGTCGGGCTTGGCGGCGGTGCGGATTGTGGGAATGGGCAATTTCTTCGGTAATGTAGGTCTGTTCCACAGCGACTACTGCGGGCGGTACTACTCCTTTGTTACCAACCCGCAAGACATCTGCCTCATCTTCCGCCGCCACAAAAAGCCCGTCGCCGTCAGCGTGGCAGACGCATCCGTTTTCAACCATATCGCCACGGTGGAAGAGAAATGAGAAAACAGAACATATCGGCAAAATATGTTGCAAAACATCTTATCGGAAAGAAGAACCTTGCGGGGTTCTTTTTTCTGCGATTTTAGGGCATTTATTTTGATATATCATTTCTTTTCACTACCTTTGCACCCGTTAATCAATGCATAATGCATAATGCATAATGCGTAATTATATTAAGGTGTAAAAACATTAACTAACCTATAAAAACACATTATTATGATTCGTACTACATTCAATCGTCTTCGTGAAGTGAAAGATAGTCTGCCCCACGGCAGTATGGACGCTATTGCCAACGAGTTGGGTATATCGGCTGACGCAGTCCGCTCGTATTTCAATGGTGAGGGTAATGCCAACGGTTACCATATCGAACCCGGTCCCGAGGGCGGTATTGTAGAGTTGACAGACACACGCATTCTGGAGGTGGCTCTCCGCATTGCGTGGGCTGCAAAGCAAGGTCTCTGACAGAGGTGGCAAAAGCCATACCCTATAAATGGAAGGCATTCGCTCTGACGCTGTGCGTCGGAGTGGTGCCTTTTTTCGTTGCCAATATACAGGCAGCGGAACGATGGGCTGAAGAGAATACACTTTATTCCTCCTTTGAGGAGTATGTAACTACGCGGGACGCGTCGTCCCCACAGTCAAACATATCCCCACAACCAAACACCTCATCTTCCAAAACACGTTGGTTGGATAACTATCCGAAGCGAATCGGGCTGACACTTAGTGCCGATGCGAATATCGTGGCGAACTATATCTGGCGCGGGCAGTACGTGGGCGGATTGGGGCTGCAAGCCTCCGCACGAGTGAACTATGAGGGACTGTTTGCCGATATGTGGTGGAACGTAGGGGCTACCGACTGGGCATTTTCGGGTTTCAATCCTGAAGTGGATATTGCACTCGGTCTCGACCGCTGGGGGCTGCAACTCTATTGGCTGCACATGCACTATTTCGACAGCACGCCGTTCTTCAATTACAGCAACGCCGCCCCCGGGCAAGCGGGCAACACCAGCGAACTGCGGGCGAGATACACCGTGAGCAGCCGCTTGCCGCTGAGCATACTCTGGTGCACACGACTTGCTGGACGGGACGGTTACTTGGACAGCGCGGGCAACCTGCAACGTGCATGGTCGAGTTACTTGGAACTGAAATACACCTTTGCGCTGCCTTATGATATAGGTATCACCACAGCCGTAGGTATGACCCCGTGGCGAAGTCTCTACACCGGCTTCAAGGGGGATTTTGCGGTAGTGAACATAGATGTAGCATTGAGCAAGCAATGGCAGATGAAACGGTGTTGCTTCTCATTAGCGGGCGAGGTGATGCTCAACCCATGGCAAATGACCAAAGAGAACGTACGCTGGGAAGTGCGCAACCCATGGCAGCAGCGTATCAATGCCAACCTGACGCTTGGGGTCTCGTGGCAATACAAGCACAATCATCAATCAACTAATTTATAAACAAACAAAATGAAAAAGGTATTAGTTACTCTGTTGGCAGTGGTAATGACCACCGCCGTAATGGCACAGAAAGTGTCTTTTGCGTATGAGGCAGGAGCCGAATTGACCAGTGCTTACTTGTGGCGTGGTCAGTACAATGGCGGTTTGAGTTTTCAACCCGAAGTGCTTGTCGGCTGGGACAGCGAGCATACCGCTTTCCGTATCGGTGCATGGGCAAGCATAGGTGCGAGCGACTGGAAGTTCTGCAAAGAGACCGAGGAGATCGCCGGCACGTATTTCATTCCCGAAGTGGACATTGAGGCTTCGTTTACGTTCTATGGTCTGACCCTCGGTGCCACCCACTACTACTATTGCGATGGCAATTTCTTCAACTGGAGCAAAGACCCCGGTATTGCGTCAGAGAACAGCAGCCAGACCGAGGTACAGATCGGTTATAATTTCGGAGATCTGACCAACTGCGGTTTGTATGCCAATTGGTACACTATGGTAGCGGGTGCCGACTGCTATGAGGACGAGAACGGCGAACTGAAACGTGCTTACTCATCGTATATCGAATTGGGTTACGACTTTACCTTGCCTTTCGACATCACCCTCGGTGTGCAGGTAGGTATGACCCCGTGGAAGAGTACGTACACCGACTATGAGGGCGGCTTTGCCGTAAACAACGTGAGCGGACGCATCGAAAAGCCGTTCTCTATAGGCGACATCTGCGAGATTTCCATCTTCGCACAGGGGAGCATCAATACCTACAAGATCAACAAAGAGAACGTGTTTATCAACGCTGCCGGCGACGACAAACTCTATAAGCAACGTTTGAACGGCTGTATCGGTGTAGGGCTGTGGTTCTAAATGATGTCTCCGTTAATTGACGTTAATTATTCGTTAATTTCAGGACATAGACAGGAAAAATTCTACACATTTAATTCATAATTCCTCATTCCTAATTAGTTTGTATGGATAAGAAACGCACCATAGCGGCGGCGTTGTGCATTATTCCGGCGGTGATACTGCTGCTGGTTGTGCCTATGCGGCGCAAGGAGACCCAATACTTTGCCGATCGGGGCAAAGTATTTGGTACCTATTATAATGTGCAGTATGAAGCCGACGACGACCTGCAAAGCGATATATTGTCTGCCTTTGAGGCATTTGACAACTCACTGAGTATGTTCAACCCCCGGTCGGTTATCAGCCATATCAATCAGAACAGAGACACCGCGACCGATGTCTATTTCGAGCAGATGTGGCAAGAGGCGGAGCGGGTATATCAGGAGAGCAACGGGGCGTTTGATATTACGGTAGCGCCGCTGGTCAACCTGTGGGGCTTCGGTTTCAAGAACCGCGAACAGGTTACTGAGGAGAAGATAGACAGTCTTTTGCCGTTGGTCGGTTTCCGGAAAGTGCACCTTGCAGACCACCGCGTCAGCAAAGACGACCCGCGTACGATGCTGGACGCCAGTGCCGTAGCCAAAGGGCAGGCGTGCGATATGATTGCCGCTCTGCTGGCGGACAAAGGCTGCACCAACTATCTGGTGGATATAGGCGGCGAGGTGGTGGCAAAAGGTGTGAACAAACAGGGCAAGCCGTGGCGTATCGGTATCACCAAACCGCAAGACGACCCTGCGGGGCAGTCACAGGATATGGAGGAGGTGTTGCAGACGAGCGACATCTGTATGGCTACATCGGGCAACTATCGTAATTTCTACTATGAGGGCGGACAGCGCAGGAGCCATACTATCGACCCGCGCACCGGTCGCCCCGTACAGCACCGCCTGCTGAGTGCCACGGTGGTGGCGTCATCGTGTATGCGTGCCGATGCCCTCGCTACCGCCTGTATGGTATTGGGCGAAACGGACGGAATGGAAATGATCAACTCCCACGCCGATGCCGAGTGCTATTTCATTGTCGCCCAAGGCGACAGCACCATCGTGCTTAAATCCGGCGGCTGGGCGTATTGAACAGACAATGAATAATAAGACAGAAGAGGGTGTCTAACAAGTTAAAAAGAATACCTGTTCTTCAGAAAAAGATTGCTCTTGACGACGCGAGCCGCGTCGTCTCCCACCAAAATAAGAGGCTGTCTATACTTTTGTTAGACAGTCTCTTTTTATGCAAAAACAGAAAGTATGTATTGCATATAGTGCATAAAAAGACGGCTTAAGGACCTATGTCGTTGCCGTCTTTTTGCCGTCTCGTTGCCGTAATTGCTATACAATGTATCAGACTTGCATATTGTGCATAGTTTCTGTATATTTTTTTCAGCAGGTAGAGAATAAAAAACGATTGGCAGCAAAAATTCCACAAAAAAGCACACTATATATACATAGATATGCAAGAAAAGCAGTATTTTTGTAGCGTGAAATAATAATCCCGAATTAATACTATCGAAATATGAAAAACATATTCAAAAAGGTTCTGTCTGTTTTCCTGTTTGTTAGCACCAGTCTCTGTATCAATGCCGCTGACATATTCCTGCCACTGGCGGATGCAACCAAGACATCGGTTGCACCTAATGATACGTATGAGTGGACAAATTCATCGGATTGGAAAGCAAAAAAGAATGCTATTTACGTAGAGTTACCCGCTGCCGATGCTTCCGGTACTATTGCATGGAAATGCGGTAGTGCAAAAAGCAACCGTTTTCTGTATATCAACAGCAATGCCGGTTCACAAGAAGACAAAAGTCGTCCTATAGTGATGTCCAAAAGTTACGAGAGTATCTCTTTTACAAACAGTGATATTGCCACCTATCAAGGAAAACCCTGTCTCAAGTTTACCACTTCGGATGACTTTAAGGGGAAAGGAGTTCTTTTAACCGTTCCTCAAGGTTCTACGCCTGCGCAGAAATCGACGGATGCAACGCTGAAAGAGTTGAAATATGACGGGACGAGTGTAACGGGGTTTGATGCGGGGAAGTTGGATTACAGTGTGATGCTACCTGCGAACTATACAGGTATGCCGAATGTAACAGCAACTGCCAACGACAGCAAAGCCACGCTGAACATTACGCAAGCCGCTTCGGCAACGGGCAAAGCGTCGGTGCTGGTTACAGCCGAGGACGGCACAACCAAGAAGACCTACACCATTCAGTTCAGCAAAGCCGTAGCCGATGCGCCTGTTATCACCTCATTTGCGGTAGCGGGTGTACAAGCCACGATTGACCAAGCGAACAAGACCATCACCGCCACTTTGCCGATAGGGAGCAGTTTGCAGGGGCTAACCCCCACCCTGTCGGGCAATAACATTGATTCTTATACTCCGCAGGGCGCACAGGATTTCAGCAAGCCCGTGCAATATACGGTTAAGTCCAAGTCGGGCAAGACTGCCGTTTATACCGTTACGCTGCAAGTGGAGCAACCCAAATCAAGCGATGCTACGCTCAAGAGCCTGACCGTAGGCGGGAAGGCGGTTACGTTGCAGGCAGGCGTGTACAATTATACGGTGGACGCAGAGAGTGGCAGTGCCGTGCCGCAAGTGAGTGCCACGCAAAACGACAGCAAAGCAACCATTAAGATTACGCAAGCCGGTTCGCTGACCGACAAAGCCACGGTGGTAGTAACCGCCGAGGACGGCACACAACAGACTTATACGATTACGTTCAATATCAAAGTGCCGTCTTCCGACCTGAGTATCCACACGCCCGGTATCTATGAAGCCGAGAAGATTGCGGGCGGTTACGGCGGTACGCTTACCGCTTTCGGCGGGCGGGAGTATGAGGTGTATTATGCCGCCCGCAATGCAAGCGATTCGGCTACATTCAATACCACCGGTACGGACAGAACAAACGGAATGACCACCAACGAGACCAAAATCTCCTGCGAGGCGATAGACGGCTGGTTTAAGGGGACGATAGCATCTATTAGTTCCGCCTCGGCTTCTGCCCAAGATGAGTTTACCAAAGGCACATCCGGACGCGAACACCGTATGGAGAACGGGCATACATACACTTTCCATTTCAGCGGGTATGACCAGTTCTCCATCTATGCGAAGGACAAGAAACAGGATCAGAAAGGCACCAAGCCCGGCGACAACCAATACTTCGAGGTATATATAGATGGTATTCTCCAGCCTTTGCAGTTCAATAAAGACAACTATACCATTCGCCGCTACAGCATTTCCACGGGTGAGCATGTGGTAACAGTAAAAGCCATCAATGGTCAATGCAAACTGTTAGGTTTCTCACTACGTGTGACGGACGAACCGCGTGTAAGTTGGATAAAGGGTAACGACTCTACGCAGAATGTGTTGCAGACCCGTGCCATGGCACCGGTTACCTACTACACCAAGTACAACAGCAAGGGCAAGACCGTTCTCGAATGGGAGGGGGCAGAGGCAACAGACATCACGCTCACACAAGGCAACGGCGACGGCATCGGCGACACGCTGACCCTGAGCGGTACGGCTAACTGCCCTGTTGGCATCTATAAATATAAGGTGGTGGCATACAACGGGAGCAACCAAATAACCAACTCGCTGACCGGCAAGATAACCGTATCCTCGAAGATTGAGGCTACGTCCGACACCATACAAGACGGCTTTACCAACGAGGCTATCGACGGCTTTACTTTCCGCTACTATGCTTTGAGCGAGAAAGACATCACGCTGGTTTGGACCAACGGCACGCCCGCAGGGATAACGGGCAGCGGAAGCAACGGCACGTACACAATCAGCGGCACGCCTACTACGGCGGGTGTATATCCGTTCACTATCAGTGTATTGGGTGGCAACAGCATTCAGGGCAAACTGACCGTTACCACTTTTGACCCGGGCAACAACCCTGTACTCTATCTCTACAAGAACAGCGGAGCATACGAGAAAGACGGCGTATATCTGTACCTGAAGAGCAAAGGGAAGAACCTTGTGCCCCGCAAGGCGCAATCAAAACTGCGCGAGAAAGCACAATACGACAAATATACGTGGGTGCTAATCTCGGAGGATGTGGACGCCAACAACGGCGAGATTATGGCACTGGCACGCGGCACAGAAATCAGTATGCCCGTGCTGAATATGAAATCGTTCTCCTATTCGGAGAGTCGTCTCGACTGGGGCGACCCCGACAACGGCAGCCTCAACAACAAGTCGGTACGCGTGGTACAACCGACACACCCGATTATCAAAGCAATAGGCAAGAAACAGGGCGATGCGGTACAAGTGATTGATTCAGTAGTAGGGAAAGGGCTGATGCCCGCAGCGGTGGATTATCAGGGTACGCTCTGCTTGGCAACCGCCGCCACGCGCGGCGAGGAATATACCGCCGACGGCGTGGAAGAGACGTTCCTGCACGAAGTACCCGCAGCCATGCGCGGCGGCAAGAAATACATATGCTTCCCGCTCTCGATACAAAGCAGCCAACGCCTGACCGCCGAGGGCAAGAAACTGATAGATGCCTGTGTGGACTATCTGCTCAACAGCGCAGCAAGCATCGCACTACCCAAGTTGGAAATCCTATCGTTCAGCATTGACGGCAATGCCGCCACTATCCACCATGACAAAGACAGCATCAGTATAGTGTTGCCCGAAGGAACGGCATTGGAAGCACTGACCCCCTCTATAACCCTGTCGGATGCCACTACGCACGTGCTGTGCAAGCAGGCAGACGGGAACGGCAGCGTGGATTTCAGCAACAGCAACCTGGTGCCGGTGGTCTATACCGTGAGCGACTATATCAACGTGCGGCACTACGTGGTAACCGTTACAGCCATCCAACCGATGGGCATTGAAGATGTATATCAGGCGGGCGAATGGGTAGTTATCTACGATATACAGGGTCGCAAGGTTGCCACTACCAACGAGGATATCCGCACTATGGCACTTCCCCGCGGTATGTATATTGTCCAAACCGGTCGCGGCACCCTCAAACTGATGAAATAACTGCCCGCTTGCGTCTAAGAGAGCCTACCGAAGAAGCGTAACGGCTTGCAAATTATGCGGGATTGTTGTGTAGTTTATAGAATTTGTGTACCTTTGTGCTGCCATTAGGGCAATACAAAGATGACAGATGTAGAACAATTGGCATTGCAACGAAGTCGATATCCGAATATGTCGGATACCGACTTCCGTTTTATGTTGCAACAGACAGACGGACGCCAACGCACCGCCCGCAAACTCCCTGCTTTTGCCGCATTGTCCGACTGGTGGTATCCGGTCAGGCTATCCTGCGAGCAATGCTCCTCAGAAGCGACGGCACGCTACAAGGCTATGCTTGCCGCCACACACCCGCTGTTGCAAGACACGCCGGCAAAAGACAGGGTCTGTACCGACCTGACCGGCGGATTTGGCGTGGATTCTTATTTTACAGGACAGACCGGCGGGATAGTGAACTATGTGGAGCATAATGCGGAATTGTGCCGTATTGCGGCACACAATTTCGGTTTGTATGCCCCCTATATCCATATTCATAATGCAGAAGCCGGGGCGTACCTGTCGGCTATGCCCCGCTGCCAACTGCTGCTTGTAGACCCTGCACGGCGCAACCGGAACGGCGGGAAAGTGTTCCGCATAGAGGACTGCGAACCGAATATAGTCTCACTTTTACCCTTGTTGCAACAAAAAGCAGAGGTGCTGCTGTTCAAACTCAGTCCGATGCTTGACATCACGGCGGCACGGCGTGCCTTATCTGCCGGGGTATGGGATACATACATCGTGGCAGTAGAAAACGAGGTGAAAGAGGTGCTGCTGATGACTGCCCGAGAAGCAGAACCCCGACTGACTGCCGTGGATTTGTCCGCACAATGGCAGGCAGGACTTCCCTACAAGAAATTGACGGTAGCCCCTGCAGACGAGCAAAAGGCTATCCCCGCTATGGCAACCGCCATACGGCGGTATGTTTATGAACCCGGTGCAGCCATCCTCAAAGCGGGACTTTACAATTACACAAGTGCGCACTACGGTATAGACAAGTTCGCCCCCAATACGCATTTATATACCTCCGACAGGCTGATTGCCGGTTTTCCGGGACGTGTATGGGAGACCGGCACGCCCGATGAGCCGTTGCGGCAATGCAATATCGTAACCCGCAACTACCCCCTTAGTCCCGACCAACTGAAAAAGAAACTGAAAGTGCGTGACGGCGGGGAATGGTATATGATTGCAGCCCGAATGGGATACAAATCTGTTTTGATAACGGCTAAACGAGTGCAAAGTATTGAAAAAACGCATATTAACGCTGATCTGTAAATTTTAGTTGCCTGTATATTTGTATATATCAATAAAAAGTTGTAATTTTGCACGCTTTTTCGGGTTATGGGCTCAGGAAGTCGCCATAGGCAGCGTATGAAACCAATGCTTCCGGGATGCAAACATTGCAGAAGTTGCACATTGCAAGAAGCGTTATTAGCAGCGTCAAAGACCTATCAAGCCGCCCTGCACGATGTAATTTAATAAAAATTGTGATAATGTACGCAATTGTAGAAATGAAAGGCCATCAATTCAAAGTAGAGGCCGGTAAAAAGTTGTTCATCAACCGTATGGATACCGAGAAAGGTGCCGAGGTAGTGTTCGACAATGTGTTGCTTGTTGACAACGACGGCAACATCACAGTAGGTGCTCCGTATGTAGTGGGAGCAAAGGTAGTATGCGAAGTGCTCGACAACGAGTGCCGCGGTGAGAAAATCCTGGTTTTCCACAAGAAACGTCGCAAAGGCTATCGTAAATTGAACGGTCATCGTCAGGATTTGACGAATATCGTAGTTAAAGAAATCGTTATTGCTTAAAAGAAAGGAACAGAGATTATGGCACATAAGAAAGGTGTCGGTAGTTCTAAGAACGGCCGTGAATCAGAAAGCAAACGACTTGGCGTAAAGATCTGGGGTGGTCAATTTGCCAAAGCAGGTAATATCATTGTACGCCAACGCGGTACAGTCCACAATCCCGGTGAGAATATGGGTATGGGCAGCGACCACACTCTCTACGCATTGGTAGATGGTGTTGTTACATTCCGCAGAAAGAAAAACAACAAATCCTACGTCTCAATCCAGCCGATAGCAGAGGCTTAATCGGCGAGGGAAAAATGGGTATATCAGATTTCTCCTACCGGTTGCTTCGGCAATTCGGCAGGAGAAATTTATTTGTTATATCAAATCGAATTGTACATTGGTTAATTGTAAAATATTGTACATTGAATTATGCTAACGTTAAAACAAATCTACGACGATAAAGAGAAAGTAATCGCCGGATTGGAGAAGAAACACTTCGCCGGTGCACGCGAAGCCATCGGGCAGGTGATCGCCCTTGATACCGAGCGCAAGACCGCACAGCAGAAAAAAGACGCTGCTGCTGCCGAGATGAACAAGATTTCCAAGTCCATCGGTATGCTGATGGCACAGGGCAAAAAAGAGGAAGCCGAGCAAGCCAAGGCACAGACGGGTACGCTCAAACAGGATATTGCCGCTTACGACGAGCAGATGGCCAAAGCCGAGCATGCCCAATGCGATCTGCTGCTCACTATCCCGAATGTGCCTTACGAACTGGTGCCGCAGGGTGCAAGTGCCGAAGACAACCTCGCCGTGAAAGTAGGCGGGTTTACCACGGGAGCGCGACTGAAAGTACTGGAACAGGACAATGAGAAGGCTTTCTCAGCAGAAGGTGCCGCTATCGCTTTGCGGGACTGGCCTTCCGAGGAGAACCCTGAGCCTGCCAATGCCAAACTGCCGCACTGGGAACTGGCGAAGAAATACAACCTGATTGATTTCGACCTCGGTGTGAAGATTTCCGGGGCAGGTTTCCCTGTTTATATCGGTCAGGGGGCACGCCTGCAACGCGCACTAATCAACTTCTTCCTTGCCGAGGCGAACAAGGCAGGCTATACCGAGATTATGCCGCCAACGGTGGTGAACCAGGCAAGCGGTTACGGCACGGGGCAACTGCCCGACAAAGAGGGACAGATGTACCACTGCGAGGTGGACGACCTGTACTTGATTCCTACGGCAGAGGTGCCTGTTACGAACCTTTACCGCGATGTAATCATCGACGAGGACAAACTGCCTATCAAGAACTGCGCTTATACCGAGTGCTTCCGCCGCGAAGCAGGGTCGTATGGCAAGGACGTGCGCGGTCTGAACCGTCTGCACGAGTTCTCGAAGATTGAGATTGTGCGTATCGATACCCCCGAACACAGCGATGCCAGCCACAAGGAGATGTTGGCGCATGTAGAGGGGCTGCTCAAGAAACTGGAGTTGCCGTACCGTATCTTGCGTCTGTCGGGGGGCGATATGTCGTTTACAGCGGCTATATGCTACGATTTCGAGGTCTATTCCGAAGCACAGCACCGCTGGCTGGAAGTTTCCTCTACATCGAATTTCGATACCTATCAGGCTAACCGTCTCCACTGTCGTTACCGTAGTGCTGCCGACAAGAAAGTGGCTATCGCGCACACTCTCAACGGCTCTGCGCTCGCCCTCCCGCGTATCGTAGCGGCACTGTTGGAGAACAACCAGACCGAGGAGGGTATCCGTATTCCTGCGGCACTGCAACCTTTCTTCGGCGATGATATGATTCGCTGATCTGCTCTTTTCTATCAGCAGTCTAACAGAGAGACTGTCCGGCAAACATATAGTGTCCATTTAGAAACGCAATTTTGGGGTACACTTTTGCCCCCTGTCAGCCCCTGTTGAGGGGACCGAAACAGGGGCTGACAGGGGGGCGCCCCAAAAAACCGTCCAAGGCAAATGCAAG
>DGIN01000012.1:0-7258 GCA_002387325.1 Bacteroidales bacterium UBA4621
GAATACAACGCCGCTTGCCGCCGTGAGGTGATGAAATATACCAAGGAGTGGACCAACCTGACCAAACAGATGGGCTATTGGGTGGATTTGGAGAACCCGTACATCACCTATGACAACAAGTATATCGAGACCCTGTGGTATCTGCTCAAACGCCTGTACGAGAACGGCTACCTCTACAAGGGTTATACGATTCAGCCTTACTCGCCTGCTGCGGGTACGGGCTTGTCGTCGCACGAGTTGAACCAGCCCGGTTGCTACCGTGATGTGAAAGACACAACGTGTACAGCACAGTTCTTGATTAAGGACATTAAAGACATTAAGGTCCTTAATGACCTTAGGGACGCTGACGGCACACCTCTCTATGCCCTTGCGTGGACGACTACGCCGTGGACATTGCCGAGCAATACGGCACTCTGCGTAGGCCCGAAGATTGACTATGTGGTGGTGCGCGGGGAGAACCCCTATACCAAGATACCGGCTCTCTACCTGCTGGCTGAGGCGCGTCTGGCAGCCTACAGCAAAGAGTTGGGCGAGGCTCCCGAGGTGCTTTGGCGCGGCAAGGGAACCGACCTGGTTGGCATTGAATATGAGCAACTTATCCCGTGGGCAAAGCCCGACGGCGATGCATTCCGCGTGATAGCAGGCGACTATGTAACGACCGAAGACGGTACGGGTATCGTACATATTGCGCCGACTTTCGGTGCAGACGATGCGTTTGTGGCAAAGAAAGCGAATATCCCGGGTATGGTGTTCTTGACCAAGAAAGGCGAGCAACGCCCGATGGTGGATATGACGGGCAAGTTCTTCCTACTCGAAGATTTGGATGATGCGTTTGTGGCAAAGCATATCGATGTAGAGGCATACAAACCGTGGGCAGGACGCTTTGTGAAGAACGCTTACGACCCCAATCTGACGGACAAAGACGAGACCCTCGACATCAGCATCTGCATGGTGCTGAAAGCCGAGAACAAAGCCTTCCGCATCGAGAAGCACGTGCATACCTATCCGCACTGCTGGCGCACCGACAAGCCGGTGCTCTACTATCCGCTGGACTCGTGGTTTATCCGCTCTACCAAAGCACGCGAGGAGATGATACGGCTGAACAACACCATCAACTGGCAACCCGAATCAACGGGTACGGGGCGTTTCGGCAAGTGGTTGGAGAACCTCAACGACTGGAATCTCTCCCGCTCGCGCTACTGGGGTACGCCGCTGCCTATATGGCGCACCGAGGACGGACAGGAAGAGATATGTATCGGCTCTGTCAAGGAACTGTTCGAGGAGATAGACAAGTCCATCGCAGCGGGCTTTATGAAAGAGAACCCGTACCCCAAACACGTGGTGGGCGATTACTCCAAGGAAAATTATGACCCGTCGGTGATAGACCTGCACCGCCCGTATGTGGACGGCATCATTCTCTGCTCGCCAAGCGGCAAGCCGATGAAGCGCGAACTCGACCTGATAGATGTATGGTTTGATTCGGGTGCGATGCCGTATGCGCAGAACCACTATCCGTTTGAGAACCAGGACGCTCCGCGCACGGCAGACTTTATCTGTGAGGGTGTGGACCAGACCCGCGGTTGGTTCTTTACGCTGCATGCCATCCATACGATGATAGAGGACAAAGTGGCGTACAAGAATGTGATTTCCAACGGATTGGTGCTGGATAAGAACGGAAACAAGATGTCGAAGCGGTTGGGCAATGCGGTGGACCCGTTTGCAACGCTCGACAAATACGGTGCCGACCCTGTGCGCTGGTATATGCTGACCAACTCCAGTCCGTGGGACAACCTCAAGTTCGACCCCGAGGGCGTGGACGAGGTGCGCCGCAAGTTCTTCGGCACGCTCTATAATACGTATGGTTTCTTTGCCTTGTATGCGAACGTGGATGGCTGGGACAATGCACAATGCACAATGCACAATGCACAATGTACGGAAATAGACAAATGGATTTTGAGCCGTCTGAACTCGTTGGTTCAGGAGGTTACTGCCGATTATGAGACATACGAGCCCACCAAGGCGGGACGTGCTGTCTCCGATTTCGTGCAGGACGACCTGAGCAACTGGTATGTACGTTTGAACCGCAAACGCTTCTGGGGCGGGGAGATGAACGCTGACAAGCAGGCGGCATATACCACGCTCTACACCTGCCTGAAGACCGTGGCGCAACTGATGGCACCTAATGCACCGTTCTTTGCCGACCGTCTCTATCGCGACCTGACCGGCGAGACCGTGCATCTGAGCAACTGGCCGAAAGCCGACGAGGCATTGATTGACAAGAACTTGGAACGCAGTATGTACCTTGCGCAACAGGCTACGTCGATGATACTGAGTTTGCGTAAGCGTGCCGAGAAGAATGTGCGTCAGCCGTTGCAGAAAGCCGTTATCCCCGCGCCCGACAAAGAGACGCTGCAAGCCCTGCTCCACGTGCAGGACCTGATCAAGAGCGAGGTGAACGTGAAAGAGTTGGTTATCACCACTGCCGAGAACTCCGAAGTAAAACTTGTGAAGAAAATCAAGCCGAACTTCAAGGTATTGGGCAAGAAAGTGGGCGGCAAGATGAAGGAACTGGCTGCGGCTATCAGTAAGATGACGCAATACGAGATTGCACAGTTTGAGGCGGCAGGTACGTTCCGACTGCTGGATATTGACCTCGTGGCAGAGGATGTGGATATTATTACCGAGGATATGCCGGGCTGGTTGGTTGCCAACAATGGTATCCTCACCATTGCCCTCGATATCGAACTCAACGACGCCTTGATTGAGGAAGGTATTGCGCGCGAACTAATCAACCGTATCCAGAACCTGCGCAAGACATCAGGCTTGGAGATAACCGACCGTATCGCCATAGAGATAGAGCACCGCGACGAGATTGCCGCTGCTGTGGAGCACTGCCGCGACTACATCGCTTCGCAAGTCCTCGCCACCTCGCTCACCCTCGTGGACAAAGTGCCCAATCCCCAATCCCTCGATATGGACGGCTACACCGTAAACATCACCATCAAGAAAGCATAAGTATGCCCGCACACGAACCGGCATCACGTAATAGGACGCTTTCGGTACTGCCGAGTGAGGTTTCCGCCTTACAGCAAAGACTCTTGCACAAAGAGGATTTGTTGCAAGGGGTGGATTGTCTCAACCGTACTATTTGTGCCGATGTATTGGATGTGTTGGACTTGCTACCTGAAGCGTTCGCAGATTTGATTATAATAGACCCGCCTTACAACCTAAGCAAGAACTTCAACGGATTGAAGTTTGCGGCAAGAGACGATGAGGCGTATGAGCAATATCTATTGTTGTGGTTTCACAAGATTTGCAGCAAACTGAAACCGCAAGGGACATTGTATATGTGCGGCGATTGGAAATCTACGGCGGCAATGCAACACGTAATAGAAACGGAACTGACCATTCTTAACCGTATCACGTGGCAACGCGAGAAAGGACGCGGTGCAAAGACCAATTGGAAAAACGGAATGGAGGATATTTGGTTTGCCGTTAAAGACCCAAACCACTATTACTTTGATGTCAATGCCGTAATGATGAAACGCCAAGTGATTGCTCCTTACAAGCAAAACGGCAAACCGAAAGATTGGGAAGAAAGCGAAGAAGGGCGTTTTCGCTTGACATATCCGTCCAATTTTTGGGACGACATTAGCATCCCGTTTTGGTCCATGCCCGAGAATACCGACCACCCGACGCAGAAGCCCGAGAAACTGATTGCCAAACTGATTCTGGCATCTTCCAAAGCGGGCGATGTGGTGTTTGACCCGTTTCTCGGGAGCGGGACAACGAGTGTGGTAGCCAAGAAATTGGGCAGGCAATATTGTGGTGTGGAGATAAATGAGGAGTATTGTTTGTGGGCGGAAAAACGTTTGGAGCAAGCCTCTGTGGATAACACCATACAAGGTTATACGGCGGGAGTATTCTGGGAACGCAATACGCTTAATCTGCAAAAAGCAAATACCAAGATTGCTCCGATACAGCCGATAAAATCAACCCCTTTGACCATAAATTTCTAATTGTATGTTAGTCGAGCAACATATAGCCGCCATTGAGAATAAACTGCTCACTTATCTGAACGACAATGCACAACAGATAGTAAGCACATTCTCCCCGCGTATTGTAGGTGATGCTTTGCAGGAGTTTATTGCCGAGCATTTGCAATCTTGTTTTCCACAGCAGTTTGCTGCAAAGTTCGAGACGGATTTTGAGCGACGCTCTATGGAAGATATGGCGTTTTATGACAATGCAGGCAACTACTATGCAATAGATGTCAAAACACACGATGTAGATACGCATTTCAGTATGCCAAACTTGATTTCTATGCAGCGTTTGGCAAAGTTCTATCGTAATGACACCAATACATTCTGTATCTTGATTGTTGATTACAAAGTGGTTGCAGACCACATTGAGTATCTGAGTTGTCATTTTAAGCCTATTGAATATTTTGCGTGGAGTTGTCTGACATTAGGCGCACTCGGTTGGGGACAAATACAGATAAAGGACTCTAACCGGTTGTTGTTTGAGCCACAGCCTTCGCGCAAGAAATGGATGCTTGAATTATGCGAAGCGGCTGCGGCTTTCTACGAGACAGAGATAGGGAAAATTGCGGAACGCAAAGACTGGTTTAGCAAAGAGAAAACATATTGGGAACAACATAAATAATGTAATTCTATGAAAAAGAATATCTTACGTATCGCCATCGTGGTACTGATTGGAGTGCTGATGGCATCGTGTATGGGAACATCGGATGTATCTTTCTCGCAAAGCGACCTGCTTGGACTTTGGCAGGAGGATAACACGCAGCATTTTGTGCGTTTCACCACAGAGAACGCCGATGAGGCTTATTTGTATGGGCGTGAGTGGGACGAGGCGGAAGATGTAACCGAGAGCGACTTGCAAGACTATGGAAACGGTTGGTTTAAGTGGAAATTGGTAAAAGCGGATCTTACAGAGATACATCTAATGGATAACGGCGGTGCGGAGATACCGAAGATTTATACGGTTACCAAACTGACAGACAGCGAATTACAATACAAGGACGATTACAAGAAAACGCATTCGTTTACCAAGGTGATTGCTGCGAAATGAAACGTTTCTGGAAGATATTCGGTATCACGCTCGGTGCGATAGTCGGGGTGTTGCTGGTTGTGGTGTGCGTGGCGATTTGGCTGATATTCACGCCCGCACGGCTGACACCTATCGTGCGGCAAGTGGCGGACAAGTATATCACCTGCCAACATGAGGTGGGCGAGGTGGACTTGACGTTCTTTTCCACGTTCCCCGAGTTCGGATTGCGCGTGGACGGACTCTGTCTCATCAACCCCACAGAGGGCGCGCAGAGCGATACGCTCTTGGCTGCACCCGAGGTGGTCGCTACGGTGAACATAGTGGAGTTCTTGCAGCACAGCAATCTGGTAGTCAGAGAGTTGTCGCTGCCTGATGCCGTAGCGAATATCTATATCGCCGCCGATGGTACGACCAATTTCAATGTATTTGCACTCTCGTCGGACACCACGACTACCGACACCACTTCTTCGGGGCTGCCTTTCAAGCAAATCAGCGTGGACGCCGCCCGTATCGAGGGGCGGTATATCTCATTTGTGGACGAAAAAGACAGTATCTCCGCTTCGCTGGCAAACACCGTCTTGGCGGCTCGTATCGGCAGTTGGGACGATGTGCTGCTGACGCTCCAATCGGAGGCTGTGAGTGCCACACTTGGCGATATGCAATATGCGGACAGCCTGCAGGTGGCGGTCTCGTTGCCTGTCTCGGTGGATTTGGAGAATATGCACTTTGCATTGCACAAAGCCGAATTGCAGGTAAATGAGTTTGCTTTGCAGTTGGATGGCACGGCTGACATAGGCGACTCGATTACCTTAGATATACACGCGCGTGCGCACGAATGGCAGATAGCACCTTTGCTGGCACTTTTGCCCGCTTCGGTGACGGACATGCTCCGCGACATCAGTGTGGACGGGCGTGTGTCGCTCGATGCCGATGTGCGGGGTGTGTATTGTGGGGCGCATATGCCGTTGGTGGATGCACATGTGGTGCTTGAGGACGGGCGTGGCAAGTATACTGCATTGCCTTATACTCTGCGCGATGTGGCATTGGACGCTGACGCACATATTGACCTCAACGACGACAAGGCGAGTGCGGTACAGATCCATTCGCTGACGGCAAAGACCAGAGACAGCCAAATAGACGCTTCGGGTGAGGTTACGGAACTGATGGAGGATATGCTGCTTGACCTCGAACTGAACGCCGATTTACACTTGCCCGATATAGCCTATTTCCTGCCGGAGAATATACTAACCACAGGGCAAGGTCAGGGTAAGGTCAGGGCAAAGATACACCTAAGCGACCTGACGGATATGCGTTTGGAGCGCGGGCAGTTCGGCGGCGATATACGCCTGCGAGGCGTGGACTTCCAAATGGATAGTATGCTGGCAAAACTGCCTGATACACGCTTGCAGTTTACGTTGCCTAACCCCAAACCGTCGCGCAAGTCGGTTGGCTGGATAGCGGCGCAAGTGTCGTTGCAAAGTGTTGATTTCGAGATGATTGATGCGCTGACGGCGCAACTCGGGCAGACCGATTTGCAGATAGAGGCAAGCAATATATTGGGCAATAGTCCTGTGCTTTGCGCTACACTCGGACTGCAATCCGCAGCACCTTTGCATGCCGCAATGGATAGTATGGAGGCAACCATTGCTGTCCCACATCTGGCTGCCTATGCGGAATACGATACCCAAGATACGACTATAGTGCCGACCTTGCAGGCGAACCTCTCTTTCGACGACCTGCGCGGATACTACACGGATATGCAGGCGCATCTGGCAAAGTCTTCGGTAGAGGCGAGTCTTCGTCCAAGCAAGCGCAACAAGTCCGTGCCGCGTTTGGAGGCATCCGTTCAAACGAAGGCGCTTGAGGGCAAGATGGGTAAAGATATGCAGGTGAAGACGGCGGCGCTGTCTCTCAAAGCGGCAGCACGCTACAACAAACAGGGCGAGAACCTGCTCCTGCAATGGAACCCGAAACTGGATGTCGATTTGCAGGCGGGCGAAGCACACTTGGCGGCTGTCGGCAAACCTGTCTATATCCCGCAAATCACATTTTCCTATTCGAATAAAGACTTCCACATCGCACAGTCGCAAGTGCGGGTGGGCAACTCCGACTTTGCCCTCTCGGGCGAGGTGCAGAATATCGGTGCATGGCTGCGCAAACAAGGTGATTTGACAGGCGAACTGAACTT
>DGIN01000012.1:7401-7651 GCA_002387325.1 Bacteroidales bacterium UBA4621
AAGAACAAAAAACAAAGGACAGCACCACAGCGGAAGCCTCACCGTTCCTTGTGCCGCTGGGCGTAGATGTGGCACTCAACACGCACATCAAAGAGGCGGTGGTGTTCAACGAGGTGGCGCACGACCTGAAAGGCAAACTCTACATCAAAGACGGCACACTCGTCTTGGACGAGATGGGTTTCGTCTGCAATGCCGCCAAACTGCAACTCACCGCAATGTACCGGACACCGCGCCGCAACCATATCTATGT
>DGIN01000001.1:0-759 GCA_002387325.1 Bacteroidales bacterium UBA4621
GCATTTGCTATTGGACAGTACCGTATTCCAATTGGCGGGGGAACGGCGTATGGACGCAATACGGATACGCCTCTGTGCGGTAGCGGCTGAAAGAACTGCACATACCGAACAGCCCAGCGGGGAGATGATGCAAGATGTGCACTATAAGTTCATCTCCGGAAATTGTTTCTATTGTTGTGGCAATGTTGTGGCAATGTTGTGTCTGTGTTGTGTCTGTGTTGTGTCTATTGTTGTTTGAGTTGGCGTAGGATGGCGGATTGGATGAATATGTGGAGGCGGTGGTAGATGCGTGGGCGGCCGGTATGCGGGTCAAGGGGTGCATCGGGTTCGCCGTGGAGGAGTTGTGCGTTGAAGCGTTCTTTCCAATAGGCAAGACGGGCAGGGTCTTCCCGTTCCTGCCTGGCAAGGTGTGCTGCCTGCTGAAATAGGGTGATGTTGCGTAGTTCCTCGCCACGTGGCGGGTGTTTCTTGTAGTCGCGGGGCGTCCTGCAATAGGATTCGTTGCGCCCTTCCGCGATGATACGTCCGCGCTCGTCCCGATAATGTTTCTTGCGCTGTACGGTACTCGTTTTGTCTTTCTTGCTGATACGCCCCGAAATGGATGCGATGGGGTCTATGTATTCTATTTTAGCCATATATTATGTTATGTTATGTTTTGATATACAAGAAATATCATTTATACGGAGTATATCCGACAAGGCATCGGTATTCTATCGGTATTCTATCGTGAACAACCCGTTAATAACCCGTTAATAACCC
>DGIN01000001.1:840-3718 GCA_002387325.1 Bacteroidales bacterium UBA4621
TAATCAACGGAAAGTATATAGAAAGTATATAGATTGTCTATTATCTTCCGTATGGTTTATAAACGGGACAAAGTTACGAAATAATCGGGATATATGCAAGAACTATAAAAAAAGTATTGCAGAAGTGCGATTTTTCCGGTAATTTTGCAGTGAATTCGGATAGTAGGAAGGATTGATATAGATATAGATATAGATATAGAAGATATAGATATAGAAGATATAGGCAGGATAGATATGATTGCGACAAAGGAGTATATAGAGCGGAAGTTTGCGGAGTACAATGTGTTGTACTTCGGTGGTACTTTGCCATTGCTACCGGTAAGGCTGAGCAATGCAAAGGGCTTTTTGGGGAAGGTGTGTTACCGTAAAGTGCGGTCGGGTCTGTTCAGAAAGACTTGCAACACGGATTTTGTGCTGCGCATCAACACCCGTATTGATTTGCCGGAGGCGGTGATAGAAGACACGATACTGCACGAGATGATACACTACTACATAGGCTACCACCAGTTGGAGGACACCTCGTCGCACGGGCAGTTGTTCCGTCAGATGATGTGCCGTATCAACGAGTCGGGCGGGCGTCATATAGCGATTACTCACCGTCTGACCGCGGAGCAGGAGGCGCAAGCGGCGGGGAGGGAGAAAGTGCGTGTGGTATGTGTGGTTCGTTTCACGGACGGTCGTACGGGTGTAAAGGTTGTGCCAAAGCAGGTGCGTTCGATACTGCATTTCCACCGGTCAGCGTCGGTTCATTTTCCGATAGAGGGTCTGGAATGGTATCTGACGAAAGACGGGTACTTTGGGAAGTACCCGTCGTCGAATGCGCTTCGTATCTATATAGCGAGCGATACGGAGTTGCTGAATGCGTCTTTGTGCGGTGCGCGTCGTATAGAGTGCGACGGACGCACGGTAAGGCTGTCTAATTCAAATAATAGTCAATCGTGGTAACGACACGTACGTGTTTGATCCACGGTTGGTACTGGTCGCTTTCGACGGAGAACTGCCCCTGGTAGGCGCTTCGGATGCTGCCCAGCGAGCAGTTGGCATCGTCTGCGAATTTCTGCGCCACTGTTCGTGCGTTCTTGGTTGCTTCCTCAATCATCTGCGGTTTGAGTTGTGTGAGTCCGTTGAACTGATAATCGAGGTTCCAGTCCTGCGAATTGACGATAATACCCCGGCTGAGCAGTTCGCTCTGGCAGCCCTGCGAGGCAACGACACGTGCGACGTCGGCGGTACTGACCACAATGGTCCTATCAAGCGAATAGCGATAGTCGGGGCGACGGTCGCCATAGTAATTGCTCCACATATCCTGTACGGAGGTGCTGCCCACACGCAAGTCGGACTCGGCAAAACCCTTGTCCATCAGAAAACGTTTGACGGTTTCGGTGACGGTATTGATGTCCTTGTAAGCCGTGGGGAGGTCGTTGCCATGGACTGTGAAAGACATAGGCCAAACGGCATAGTCCGCCTGTACATCGCGTGTAGAGAGTCCTTTGACCACCACAGAACGGTCTTTGGCGGCATAGGTACGGAAACCCAAATAGACAAACATTCCCGCCAGAGCGAGTCCCAACGCCACCACGCAGGCGGCAAAAAGATTGTTTTTCATTGTTGTGATGTTTTAGTTTGTTTTTACAGGTATTTCAAAAAATGTGCCAGTGTAATCATAAGAAGGACGTTAAATATCGTGTAATTAGACGTTAATTCCGTGGAAAAACATACAACTTGCCATTAATTAACCGTTCATTTTATTTCGATATGTGAAAGATTTTTCATAACTTTGCGGGCAAAACGATACGACTATGATTTTGATAGCAGATTCGGGTTCGACGAAGGCACACTGGTGCCTGCTGGCAGCCAACGGACACACGGCGGAGTTTATGACCGACGGTATCAATCCTCTGTTTCAGACGTGCGATGCGATGCGCAATTCCATATGCAACCAGTTGCTCCCGCAGATGGCATCAATGCTATGGGCGGGGACGATAACGCACGTGTTTTTCTACGGGGCGGGCTGCACTCCGGAGAAAGCCCCGTTTGTAAAACAAGCGATAGAGTGTGTGTTCAAGAAAGCCATAGTAGAGGTGGCATCGGATATGGTGGGAGCCGCAAGGGGGCTGCTCGGACACCGGAAAGGTGTGGCATGTATCCTCGGGACGGGGAGCAACTCGTGCCTGTACGACGGCGAGAAAATCGTGTGGAATGTACCGTCATTAGGCTTTATTTTAGGCGATGAGGGTTCCGCAGCGACCTTGGGAAAACGATTGGTGAGCGACCTGTTGAAAAATCAGTTAGGAGAAGATCTGAAAGAACGTTTCCTGACGCAATACGATATTACCCAGGCAGATATAATAGAGCACGTCTATCGCCAGCCGTTTCCTAACCGCTGGCTTGCCAACCTCGCCCGTTTCTGCGCGGACAACATAGAGGACAAGCGGATTTACAATCTTGTGTACGACCATTTTGCGCAGTTTGTAACACGCAACGTGGCGCAATACTACACTACAGAGGCGAAAAAAGAGAGTATGCCCGTGGGGTTTGTCGGGTCGGTAGCGTACTATTACAAGTCGGTGCTGGAGCAGGTGATGGGCGACTACGGGTTTACGATGGGGCAAGTGCTGCAAGACCCTGTACAAGGGCTGGCAGAGTACCATCGGGGGGATGTGGTGCCGACGATGTAACTGACACTATGAAATATCTTGTACAATGAAAAAGACTTTTGACAGAGATACGATTATCCGCGGACTGATTTCGATAGCCGTGTTTGTGGCATTGTTCCTGCTTATCAAGCGATTGAGCGGAGTGCTGTTACCGTTTTTGGTCAGTTTTGTGATCGCTTATATGCTGGCACCGATAGTGGATTTTTTCCAGCACAAATGCC
>DGIN01000089.1 GCA_002387325.1 Bacteroidales bacterium UBA4621
CGCTACCGGTACCACACTCGTTTTCTCGTGGGACTTTAAGGATAAGTTCAAAGCAGGTCAGGTGGTAAAAGGTATTAAGGGCACGATGAATATCTATAACGGACTCCCTGAGATTAAGCCGAGTGTGGCTCTCAAGGACCTCACTATTACCGAGGGCGGCACCATTCCTGAACCAGAAGCAGTTACCGCAGTTCCGACTATGGACGACATCAACAAGTATGTGCGTTTGGACAAGGTTACCGTATCCGCCGCCACATGGAAAAGCAGCGATAAGGATCCTGAGCCTCGTACATTGGTCGGCAAGTTCCTTGGAGAAGATATCACGCTCTACAACACGTTCAAGATTGACCTGACCTTCGAGGCGGCTACCTACCAAATCATCGGTTTTGTAACTTGCTACAAGAGCAAACCCCAAATCGCTGTAGTCAGCGCAGAGAAAGTTACCGGAACCGCTCTTGATGCTGCCGCTGTGGCTGACAAAGCACAAAAGCGCATCATCAACGGTATTCTCGTCATCGAGAAAGACGGTGTTCTCTACAACGCACAAGGTGCCAAACTATAAACTGACACAAATGACATAATACGCTATACATAAGTAGTGCATAGCGGAATCCAAGAGGCTGTCTGACAAGTGCAGGCAGCCTCTTTGGTTATGCTTGGGCGTGGAGACATGAAGCGTAAAGCAGGTACGTAGCACCGGGTGTCGTAACGATACGAAAGCCTGTGGTTTGAGCAGAACTCCTTAGATAGAGAGGAGAAATGTCGCAAGCCCGTTTCGATGAGACATAGGAGGCTTGGTGCCAACTTTTAGGCAAACGCCTGCTTACTTGTATTTCAAGCAGTTATGTATATACCGTTCCCGCCTGTTTACCAAACCAACAGACTAACCATCTCACAATAAGCCGATTATAACAAAAAAGAGACTGCCCGACCATATTGTCAGACAGTCTCTTCTGTATAAAATCAGGTATGAAACTTTTTTATCCGCCGAAGTTATCGAAACGGATATCCTCGTCGCTTACGCCGAGCGAGTGGAGCAGGTCAAGCACGGTCTTTGCCATCATCGGAGGGCCGCAGAGGTAGTACTCGATGTCCTCGGGAGCGTCGTGCTGCTTGAGATAGGTATCGCCCATCACAGGAGCAATAAAGCCCGGTGTATATTTCACACCCATAGCATCTGCCTTCGGGTCGGGACGGTCAAGAGCCAGATGGAAATGGAAGTTAGGATATTCTTTCTCCAACTCAAGGAAATCGTCCAAGAAGAACACCTCGTCGATAGCGCGTGCACCATAGAAGTAATGCATCTCGCGGTCGCGTGTGTTGAGTGTCTTGAGCATATACATAATCTGTGCACGCAGCGGAGCCATACCGGCACCACCACCTACCCAAATCATCTCTTTCTTGCTGTCGAAGACAGGGTGGAAATCACCGTAAGGACCAGACATAATCACCTTGTCACCCGGCTTGAGCGAGAAAATGTACGTTGAAGCGATACCGCAAGGCACATCTTGGAACTCCGGTCCGTTGGGACACTGGTCTTTCGGCTTGAAAGGCGGCGTGGCGATACGTACGGTCAGCATGATAATATCACCCTCGTCAGGGTAGTTCGCCATTGAGTATGCACGCACGGTCGGCTCGGTGTTCTTCTGATGCAGTTTGAACAAGCCGAACTTCTCCCATGCCGGCACATACAAGTCCCCTATCAAAGAACGGTCAAAGTCCTTGTAATAGATGTCGTAAGCAGGTATCTTAATCTGTGCATACGAACCAGGAAGGAAGTCCATATGTTCGCCCTTGGGCAACGCTACTTTGAACTCCTTGATGAACGTAGCCACGTTCTTGTTCGAAACAACCGTACACTCCCATTCCTTGACACCCAATACCGACTCCGGCACCTTCATCGAGATGTCGCTCTTTACTTTTACCTGACAGCCCAGACGCCAATGGTCTTGCTGCTGTTTGCGGGTGAAATGCACGGTCTCGGTAGGCAGAATCTCTCCGCCTCCTTCAAGCACCTGACACTTGCACTGACCGCACGATCCCTTGCCGCCGCAAGCGGATGGCAGATGGACACCTGCTTCTGCAAGTGTGTTGAGCAACGTACCACCGGCGGGTACGTCATATACCTTGTCTCCGTTGATGGTAATCTTCACATTACCTGACGCCACAAGGTATTTCTTTGCAACCAATAGGATGATTACAAGCAGCAGTATAACCGCCAAAAAGACACCTACTGCATAAAGAATTGCTGTTATGTTCATTGTTTGTTTCCTCCTATTAGATATTAAGACCCGAGAAGCACATAAACGCCATTGCCATCAGACCTACAGTGATAAAGGTGATACCCAGTCCCTGCAGCGGTTTCGGCACATCGTTATACTCCATCTTCTCGCGGATACCTGCTAAGCAGACAATTGCCAACATCCATCCGAGACCAGAACCGATAGCATAAGCAAAGGCATCACCAAGATTGGAAATAGCCTTCACATTCTCCGGCGCAAGCAGGATACGCTGCTGCATAAAGAGCGAACCACCCATAATGGCACAGTTTACGGCAATCAGCGGCAGAAAGATACCTAATGACGAGTAGAGCGACGGCGAGTATTTCTCCACCACCATCTCCACCAACTGCGTGATTGCCGCAATCACAGCAATAAACAGGATAAACGACAGGTAACCTAAATTCAGAGGATTGAGTACATATACCTGCAGCAAGTAGTTGACAGGCAAAGTGATAGTCAATACAAACGTAACGGCTACACCTAAACCTGCACTCGTTTTAACGTCTTTCGATACTGCCAGATATGAGCACATACCCAGGAAGTATGCGAAAATCATGTTGTCAGCAAAAATGCTGCGAACAAATAGACTTAATGCATGTTCCATAATTACTTCTCCTCCTTATTGATTGAGCGGTGTGCCCAGATTATACAACCTACCAGAATCAGAGCCATTGCAGGCATCATCATCATACCGCAATTCTCATAGCAACCGCCATTGGCAACATACCAACTTTCGGGAATTACACGGAAACCGAGCAGTGTACCCGAACCAAGCAACTCACGTACAAAAGCAATGATTACCAATACGATAGCATAACCGAAACCGTTGCCGAGACCATCGAGGAACGAGTCCTTGACGTTGTTGGTCATAGCAAATGCCTCGAGGCGTCCCATCAAAATACAGTTGGTGATAATCAATCCGATATACACACTCAACTGCATAGCCACGTCATAAGCGAAGGCTTTCAGCACCTCGCTCACAAGCGTTACCAACGCCGCTACAACCACTAATTGGACAATGATACGGATACGCATCGGGATTGTTTTGCGCATCAGCGAGATAACCACGTTGGACATAGCCACGATAATCGTTACCGCGATACCCATCACCAATGCCGGCTTGAGTTGTACCGTGACGGCGAGTGCCGAACAGATACCCAAGATTTGCACAACCACAGGGTTGTTCTTATTCAGAGGTCCGAGCAGGACATCTTTTGTTTTTTGTGAAAGTGCCATAGTTATTCCTTTGTTTGTGCAACTTTGTCGCCCTCTTGTGCAATCTCACAGGGGACAGCGCAGTTGTTGGTTTTACTTCCATTCAGAAACTCGGCGTACTCGGCAAGGTTGTTGCGAAGCATATCGCTTACGCCGGTACAAGTAATGGTTGCACCGGAGAGAGCATCCACCTGCTCTTGCCCCTCAGCCATTTTCCCTGCTTTCATCACTGCCACTGATTTCACTTCACCCGCAGCATTACGGATATGCTTGCCGTTGAACTGGTTGCGGAACTTGGCAGTAACTATTTCTGCACCCAAACCGGGAGTCTCGCTCTCGTGGTTGAAATTGATACCGAAGATAGTGTTCTTGTCATCGTTCAATGCCAAGTAACCACCGATACCGCCCCACAGACCTGTTCCGTGAAGTTTGAGTACATACTTCGTCTCACCGTCAATCGTTGCCACATACAGAGGCAAACCGTTCACGGTCGAGTCTTTTACCAACTCCTTATACATAGCCGCAGGATCTGCATTCGAGTAGTCTTGATTCAACGCTACCAGTATCTGCTTCTGCTGATCAAGCAGAGCATTTGCCTGCTGGCGAGGACTGAGTACCTGACTCACTACCGCCAGCAAGATAGCCACAATCACCACAATCACAGTCGCATAGACTATCGTATAGACATTGCTATTGGTGTCAAGTCCTTGTTTCTTCTCTACAAACACACCTTTCTGGTGGCACTGAGGACACTCCTCCGGTGCATTATCGCCGGTGTGGACATAGCCGCACACGGAACATACATATTTCTTCTGTGCCATATTTCTTAGATTTTAGCGCGTTTCATACGACGTTTGATATTCACTTGCACTACGCACCAGTCGATAAGCGGAGCAAAGGCGTTCATCAGCAGAATAGAGAGCATCATACCCTCGGGGTAACCCGGGTTGAGTACGCGGATAACCACTGCCATAAAACCGATGAGGAAGCCGTAAATCCACTTGCCGCACTCCGTACGAGCCGAAGTAACAGGGTCGGTAGCCATAAATACGGCACCGAAAGCGAAACCGCCCGTTACCAGATGCATATACCACGGGAAGTGAGCAGCAGCCGTATCCGGACCGCATACATTGAACAGCCACGCGGTCAGTCCGCCGCCCACGAAGATGCTGAGCATCGTCTTCCACGAAGCCACACCTGTCGTCAGCAGCAGCAATGCACCAAGCAGAATAGCCCAGCAGCAGGTCTCACCCACCGAACCGGGTATCAGACCGTTGAATGCCGTCCAAAAATCCACAGGCATAAAACTTGCATCCGTTGCAGTGGCAATCTGTGTCAGAGGTGTTGCACCCGAAAAGCCGTCCACAATGGTCTTGCCGCCGTCCCAACCCCAAGTACCGCCGGTGCGGACAAAGGCTGCATCGCCCGTCATATGTGTCGGGTATGCAAAGAACAGGAACGCACGCGTGATAAGAGCCACGTTGAAGATGTTATAACCCGTACCGCCAAACACCTCTTTGGCAAAGACAACGGCAAAAGCAGTAGCAATAGCCACCATCCACAATGGAGTGTTGATAGGAATAATCAACGGAATGATGAAACCCGTAACGAGGAAACCCTCTTGAATCTCCTCTTTCTTCCATTGCGCTACCGTAAACTCGATACCGAGTCCGACTGCATAACTGACTATGATATAAGGCAGTACCGCCAAGAACCCGAAACCGAATGCTTTCCACCACAATGCGCAAGTCATGGCTCCGCGTACCAACTCGCCCGTAGCCAACAGGTGCTGGTAACCGACATTGAACATACCGAACAGCATAGCGGGAACGAGTGCCAGAACCACGAGAATCATCGTGCGCTTCGAGTCCGAACCATCGTGGATTTGTGTGCCAATGCGCTTTGAAGTCGTGTTCGGGGTGAACAGGAACGTGTCAAAACCGTCGAACAACGAGTGGAGTGCGTGCAACTTGCCGCCTTCGTCGAAAGTAGGGCGAAGTTTCTCCATCATTTTGTATAATCCCTTAAACATCACTCAATCTCCTTTTTTAGGTTATCCAATGCAGTTCTTACTATTGCCTGAAGCGGCATCTTCGAGGTGCAGACATACTCGCAGAGCGCAAAGTCTTCGGGGGCTACTTCGTACACGCCCAACGCCTCCATCTTGTCGATATTGCCTGCAATCATCGCCTTAATCAGGTATTCGGGATAGATGTCCATCGGGAACACTTTGTCATACTCGCCGCTCACAATAATAGCACGGCGACCACCCTTCAGGCGGGCATCCCACTCATAGTGCCTTTTGCCGAACAGCCAACGTGTGAAGGCGCAGTCGAACATCTTGGCAGGGTCGGTGCAACTAACGTTAAACTCATCGAAACGCGGTATCATCCAACCCATAAACTCGTGGTTCTCTGTACCTTCGTCCAACACGGTAAACTGGTTGTCATAGATGCTGATCATCTCGTCCAACCCCACTTGATGTCCGCTCAGCACATTGCCTGCCACGTAGCGCACAGGCTCGCCTGTCATTACGTTGCTGCGGAAAATCTCCGTTACAGGCATACCCGGCAGCACGTTGTAGTATTGTGCGCCGTAAGCCAGCGGACCCGTCAGAGCCACTTTCTTCTGCATATCCACAATACCCTTGGTCAGCAGGCGACCTATCAAATCAAGGTCTTGGATGTTAATCGTCCAAACCGTCTCGCCTTTGGCAATCGGTGCCACATGGTTGATTTGTACACCCACATTGCCTGCAGGGTGCGGACCGAACACTTCATAGAGTGTGCAGTCTTTCAACTCGCGGAACTCGGTGGCTTTTGCACCGCCTTTTATTCCCACGTACACAGGAGCCACACTGCTCAACGCACTCACTGCCGCCTGCAGTTCTGCCAAACGCCCTTTCAGCACCCACTCATAATCCGGTGCTACAGGTGCGCTGTCGAAAGTCGAGATGAAGATAGCCTTTGGCTGCTTGCTCGGCATGGCAATGCAATCATAAGGACGCTGCTTGATAAGACACCAAAGACCCGACTGAAGCAGCAGGGTCTTTATATCAGCCGACTTATCAAACATCTCATACGCAATGCCGGCATCTGCCTCGATGTCAATAGACATCACCTTCCGGCGATCGCCGCGGACTATTGCCGCCACCCTGCCGCTTACCGGCGATGTAAACAACATCTGCTCAAATGCCTTGTCGTGAAACAGGGGGGAACCTGCTTTCACGCTGTCGCCCTCGTGCACCATCAGTTTAGGCGTGATGCCGGCGAAATGGTCGGGCACTATACGATAGACAGCAGGACGATTTACGCTACCAAGCGTCAATGCAGCCGCGCCCTCAAAAGGTATGTCCAAACCACGTTTCAGTTTGATTTGTTGCATAAATGTTAATGTATTTTATTTTATTGTTTTCGTTCCGTCTCCGTCAGGATTGTTATAGGATAGTTATAGGATAGTTATAGGATAGTACAACCTTGCTCTTGAAATACTATTGCAATTTTTAATAATTCCACACACCACACTGTCGCTTGACAGTCTCCGTCCACACCCTCTGTTCTTCTTGCCGCTTGCGGCACAGAATACCCATAAACACACCATATATCCACACAAAATGCGTGCAAAGTTACTATATTTTTCCGATATACGAAAATTATTGCCATTATTTCAAACAAAAATTGCCAATGTGTAAAATTCACTTTACCTTTGTGGACAAATTGACGTTCAAACTTATTTTAAATATGCTCACTCTAATAGCCCTAATCGCCACATTTACAGTCGAAACAAACAAAAAAGTATCTACAAGCGGTGTCCTTCCCGAGAACGCTGCAACCGAGTATATCTGTACGGGCAGAAAAGGGCAAATGACCGCCGGGCAATCCGCCACACTCACCCTCACCAACTGGCAGAATACGGAAATCCAATCCGTTACGCTCTCTATGCGCTCCAACAAGTCCGCAGGCGCAGGCACACTGCAGATGACCGTTGACGGGCAAACGGTTTGGAGCATCCAAAACAGCGGTTTCGACCAATGGAGCGGCTCCTACACCACCGACACCACGGACATCACACACCTATTCAACCCCTCTGTAAAAACCACCGATGGAAATATCTCCATCCGTATTGATGCCACCGTCAATTCGCTCTATATCGCCCGCTACGACATTGTTTACAAGAAAGCCGCATTGCGCCCCTATTCTGTTGATTTGCAAACCGAAACAGGTATATATACCCGTCTCACGGAAAACGCGGCAGGTAGCGGAGTTCTGCTTCCTTCCGTCTCTGATGAGGACGGTTGGAAATTCATCGGCTGGGCGGAAAACGCCATAGAGAAAACCACTATGCTACCGCAGATATACGCTCCCAAAACCGTTTACCACCCCCGCAAAGACATCTCGCTGTGGGCGGTTTATTCCGATGATATCCAAACCGTCGGCCTTTTGCAACGCACCGATTGCCAAAGCGGCTATTACGCCATTGCTTTCCCTGTCCTGAACGCTGCTTATGCCGGAGCAATCACATCTTCTGCACTTCCCGCCGAAGAGATAAATCTCAACACCACCGACAGCCTGTGGTACGAGCGTGGTTTCGACATCGCGCCCGAAATGATTTATTACATCGATTTTGCCGCCGACAGCACCGCCGCTATCACCCATCTTTCATCCTCGCAATCAATCGGTTGCAAAAACGGCAAACTGTCCGACACGCCTACACGATGGCATTATCGTGTCCTGTCCGATCAAACCGTAGCCTTCTTCCTACCTGACACCGAAAACCAAATGGTGTCTGCGCTGTGGATAGGTATTGATTCCGACAAAAACTACTGCGGCAAGGTCGTGCGACTCAACGGATCAACATTGGCTGTTCAATCCTTGCTCTATGAAGCACCTGTCAATGAAGGAATTACCCATTACACTTCCTATCCAAAACGCTCCGATATACGTTCCGCCACCTACCTGAATCAGCCGGAATATACCTTGCAAATGGGAATTTACAAATTGTACATCGTAAATGGCAAAAAAACCATATATTTGCATAAATGATTTATTTTTCCTACCTTTGCACGATTGTTGGATTGCCGGGTGGATGTCGGGAGGATACCCTGTGGATAAGCCCTTCTTGACAGTTCCATAATGTTGTATTTTTTCCCCTCAAAACCAAACCATATACAGACATGAAAAAACAGAAATATATCTTTCTTCTTTTCGCATTGCTGCTCCCCCTCGGATTGCACGCTGATCTCTTGACCGATATTCTGGACGGCAAATACAATGCGCGGAAACTTGCTTCGGAACAAATCGACAGCGTTCTCGGACGCACAGGGGAGGGGCGTTACCGCCTCGAATATGAGAACAAGCAGCATTTGTTCCGCCGCTCTTTTGTTGCCGACTACTACATCATTGATTCGCAAAAAGGTACGCGCAAGCACCTGAGCGACACCCTCGTGCGCGATGCCGTCCTCTCTCCCGACGGACGCTATATCGCTTTTGCCAAAGGCAACAACCTCTATCTGCACAAACTTGATTTCGGCACCGAAGTCGCCGTTACCCACGATGAGAACCCCGAAATCATCAACGGCATTGCCGACTGGCTCTATGAGGAAGAGTTCGGCAAAACCTGCCTGTTCGCTTTCTCGCCCGACTCCAAGCAGTTGGCATTTGTCCGTCTGGACGAAACCCGTGTCCCCACCTTCTCGTGGCAGGAGTTTTCAGGCACCACCTACCCCCGTGAAAAATCCATTCGTTACCCCAAAGCAGGCGAACCGAATGCACAAGCGTCTGTCTGTGTCTATGATATTCGAAACAAGACTATCCGCACTATGCAGACCCACGATGCCGATGAGGATGTCTATCTCCCCCGCCTGCGCTGGACAAACCCCGTTGTGCAGGGAAAGACGGAACAGCCTGCCGAATTGGCGGTATTGAAAATCAACCGCGACCAGACCCGTATGGACGTGCTGCTCTGCAACTCCCGCTCCACAGTCTCCCGACCGCTCTACAAGGAGGAGAGCAACAACTGTTTCATCGACTACGAACTGTTCGACCAATGGCAATGGCTCTCCGACAACCGTATCATCGTTCTCAGCGAGAAAAGCGGCTGGCGTGCGGCGTATCTCTATTCCGCACAGGGTATTCAGCAGAAGCAACTGACCGCCGACGGCACAGACCTGACCGCTATCTACGGATTCGACGAGTCCGCCCAAACACTCTACTATCAGGCGGCAACCACCCCGCAGACCCGTCAGGGCTATATGCTCCCGCTCAAAAAAGGCACACCTGTCCGCCTTACCGATGGCGAGGGTATGCACAACCTGTCTTTCTCTGCCGATTTCAAGCAGATGATTGACAACTACCAGTCTGTCAGTCAACCGGACATTTACACGCTTTACACCCTTTCCAAAGACGGCTCCAAACGCAAAATCAAAGTCTTGGAAGACAATGCCGCAGTGGCACAGGACTGGGCGGCTCTCGCTATTCCCGAAAAGACTTTCTTCTCGTTCACCACCGAGCGTGGCGACCTGCTCAACGGTTGGACAATTCTCCCCAAGGACTTCGACAAGACCAAGCAATATCCCGTACTGATGATTCAGTACTCCGGACCGCAGAGCCAGCGCGTTCTCGACCAATGGCGCAAGCGTTGGGAGTACTACCTCGCGCACGAGGGCTATATCGTAGCCTGTGTGGACGGACGAGGCACCGACTGCCGCGGGCGGGCGTTCCGCAATGCGTCTTATATGCAACTCGGGCAGGTCGAGGCACAGGACCAGATCAGTGCGGCACACTATCTCCGGTCGCTGCCTTATGTGGATGCTGACCGTCTCTGTCTCTGCGGCTGGAGTTACGGCGGTTTTCAGACACTCACTACCATGTCCCAACCCGGCAGTCCTTTCCGTTGCGGTATCGCTATCGCCCCCGTTACCGACTGGCGTCTCTATGACTCTGCCTATGCCGAGCGGTATATGCGCCGTCCGCAGGTCAATGAAAACGGCTACAACCTGAGCAGTCTCACCGACAAAGGCGACCGCCTCAACGGCAAACTGCTCATTGTACACGGTCTCGCCGACGACAACGTCCACGCACAAAACACCTTATTATATATAGAATCCCTCGTGCAGGCAGACAAGCAGTTTGAAATGCAACTCTACCCCGACGACAACCATTTCCTCAAAAAGAGGAATAACTACAATCACCTCCACCGCCGCCTGATGCTATTCCTGCAAAACAATCTGTAGTCCATAGATATTCTATTCTGTAAGTCCATAGATATTCTATATATCATAGATATCATAGTCTCCCTTGCCATTAAACAAACAAAAAACAATATACTATGAGTAACAATCAGTCCCGAAACATACTGCCGATTGTAGTGATGTTTCTCCTCTTCTTTATGATTGCCTTCGTTACCAACTTTGCCGGTTCGATGGGCGTCATCGTGAAAAACCAGTTCGGTGCATCGAATGCCATGTCGCAACTCGGTACACTCGCCAACTTTATCGCCTATGCCTGTATGGGTATTCCTGGCGGTATCATTCTCAGACGCAAAGGTTACAAGTTCACTTCTCTGCTGGCAGTAACCGTCGGCTTTATCGGTGTCGGTGTGCAGTGGTTGAGCGGCTATGCCGAGAGTTTCGGTGTGTACGTACTCGGTGCTTTCATTGCGGGTTTTTCCATGTGCCTGCTCAATATCGTTGTCAACCCGATGCTGAACACTCTCGGTGGCGGCGGCAAACGCGGTAACCAGTTGATACAGTTCGGCGGTTCGTGCAACTCCATCGGTGGTACTATCGCGCCTATCTTCCTCGGTTACCTCATCGGCGGTCAGGCAAGCACCGCTTCTGTTTCCGATGCGGCTCCCGCTATGCTGACCGCAATGATTATCTTCGTCATTGCTTTCATAGTCATTTTCTTCACCAATATCCCCGAACCGCATATTGAGACTGCGGAGCAACGTGCTGCCAGACTCAACAAGGACAACAGACACAGCCCGATGTCGTTCCGCCATTTCGTACTCGGTGCTATTGCGATATTTTTCTATGTAGGTGTCGAGGTAGGTATTCCGAATACCGCCAACCTCTATATGTCCAACGATCCGTTGGTAGGTCCTGCCATTGCGGGTACGGTAGTCGGTTTCTACTGGCTGATGATGATGTGCGGTCGTCTTCTCGGCGGTGCTATCGGCGGCAATGTCAGCAGCAAGGTGATGCTCGCTGCCGTTTCGGCTACAGCTGTTGTGATGCTTCTCTGCGTGATGTTCTTCCCCGAGACGTGGGTGGTTAGTTTCAAGGGGGTTGAGTTGCCTGTCAGTATGATTATTATGTTCCTCTGCGGTCTGATGACCAGCGTGATGTGGGGTGCCATCTTCAACCTTGCTGCCGAAGGTCTCGGCAAATACACCCCTGCAGCCAGCGGTATCTTTATGGCACTCGTCTGCGGCGGTGGTATTTTACCTTTCTTCCAGAATATGCTTGCCGACCACGTAGGCTACCTGCTCTCCTACATCGTTCCAATCATCGGTCTCCTCTACATCCTTTTCTATGCCCTCATCGGCAGCAAGAATGTCAACCAAGACATTCCTACGGAATAGGACAATGGACAAAGAATATAGAATATAGAATATAGAACAATAGAAAAAAGACTGCCCGGCACGTGTTGTCGGGCAGTCTTTTTTTGTCATAATCAGTTGATTGTGAGATGGTTGGTTTACCTATTGAGCAAGCAGATGAAAACGAGTGTATCATAACAGTCTGAAATACAAGCAAAGACAGCCGAATCACATACGAATCACATAGACCCGGTAGCATAAGGATAGGACAAAGAACAAAGGACTATGAACTGTCTTGTCCTTAATTGGGTTGAATGTGTTTGTAAGGACGGCGGGTTCATTTTTATTTGGCATTGTAGCGTTTATTTTGTATCTTTGCAGCGTTTTTTTACCGCCTATATATGCAATTTTTACAATTTCTACGCCGAAACCGTATTTTTATTCTGCTGTGTGTGTTGCTGCTTATTGCACTGAGTTGTGGTTTGCTCTGTATTCCCAAGGGAGAGTTGCACCTGTTACTGTGCGACCGCCACACCCCCTCGCGCGACCGGTTTTACCGGTACTATACTCAAGTCGGCGAGTGGGTTCCGTATATAGTGTGTTTTGCGCTATTGTTTTACAAAGCGGGTACCTCCCTATTCACATTAAGCGGTACATTGCTTTCCGGTCTGGTAACGCAGATTGTCAAACGCCTTGCTGATGCCCCGCGCCCGCTCACGTATTTTGCCACCCATTACCCAGATATACAACTCCCGCTTGTTGACGGTGTTGCAATGAGCCGTTACTATTCTTTTCCTTCCGGTCACACCACCACTTTTTTCGCCTTGTTTTTTGCCCTCTGTATCATCGGTACGGACTACCTGCATACCGCTCCTCTCAATTTACGCATTTACAAGTTTACGAATGTACTCTTTCAGGCGGTTTGTTTCTTTTTTGCCGCTCTCGGCGGTTATTCCCGTATCTATCTTTCGCAACATTTTACCGCCGATATTTTAGGCGGTATGTGCGTCGGGTTGCTGATTACCGGGCTATTATATATACTATTTCACCATTGGCAGTATCAAAATTGGTACAATTATCATTTTTTTTGCAAAAAAAAGCAGTAACATTTGCACAGTTCGGAAAAAAGCAGTACTTTTGCACTCGCTTTCGGAAAGGAACTAACCTAACATGGTTGTCCGCAACGAGAAGAGGGCGTTTAGCTCAGCTGGTTTAGAGCATCTGCCTTACAAGCAGAGGGTCTGCGGTTCGAATCCGTAAACGCCCACAAAAAGAGGGATTGTCTGACAGTTAATTGCAGACAGTCTTTTTTTTGTATATGTTCGCTATTCAGCCCACAGGGCTTCTTATCTCGTCCAAAGGCTCGAACGATTATTTCGTTATCGCTACGGCATTCAGTGTGTATTCGTTTGACGACGCGGGACGCGTCGTCTCCACAAGCGTAGCATAGTCATACGGTTTGTAGCAAACCGACCGCGGACGGGGGCGTCCGGGTCCCCGGAATGGTGTTTGTGGTTCAGGAATGGTGTCTGTGGCTCAGGAATGGTGTCTGTGGCTTCGGAATAATACATAAATTTGATGCGGTTGCCCTGACTTTCCGACTATTTTTTTGTACATTCCGGCATTTTTCAGTAATTTTGCGGCATGATTCTCAACTATATCTGGATAGGGTTGATACTGTTTGCAGTGGCAATGGGCATTGTGCAGGCAGTTTTTTTCGGGCAGACCGACATTTTCACCGTTATTCTCAATTCCACGTTTGAGAGTGCAAAGACGGGCTTTGAGATTTCTATCGGACTGACGGGTGTGCTGTCGCTATGGATGGGCATTATGAAGACGGGTGAAAAGGCGGGTGTAGTGCGGCAGATGTCGCATGTGGTAACGCCGTTCTTCACCCGCATCTTCCCCGAACTGCCCAAGGGGCACCC
>DGIN01000007.1 GCA_002387325.1 Bacteroidales bacterium UBA4621
ACGTCCGTCACCACCTCGCCGAAAACACTGTAGCGGCTCTTCTCCAAGAGTTCGGGGGTAAATCCGAAGAGGTCATAGACATTCAGGTAGCGCAGTTGTGCGATATGGAGTTGCAAGTTCTCGTTCAACTCCTGCCGCAGGCTCTCTGCCTCTACGCGAAACGCATCGCGCTTCTCTACATATATGCGATAATTTGCCATATTGTGGGTTTTATCTTTTTTCATTGGGGCGAATATGCGCCATTTGGAACATTATTCCTGCCCGTCCGTTTGTTATGGGATCGTTATAGGTTGCGCATAGGTTGCGCATCCCTTGCTGAACGGTTTACGTTTGACGCGATTGGAAATCAGGAACATTCCCATACAAAATTAATGGTCAATTCGTGGTTAATTATATGTTCCCTAAATAATTAACGTCCAATTACACGATAATTAACGTTCCTCTATATCGTTGCACTCAGCACTTTCTCGGTCTGCTTGCGGCGGAAATCCTCCAATTGCGCAAGCAGTGGTGCGTCGTTCAACGCCAGCATCTGCACCGCCAGCAGTGCCGCATTCTTCGCCCCGTCAATCGCCACGCACGCCACGGGGATACCGCTCGGCATCTGCACCATACTCAACAGGCTGTCCAAGCCGTCAAGCGTCTTTGAGCGCACGGGTACGCCGATAACGGGCAACGTGGTCAGACCGGCAATCACGCCTGCCAAATGCGCTGCACCACCTGCACCCGCAATGATTACGCTCAGTCCCCGCTCGCGTGCACTCTCTGCCCACTCCATCAGGGCATGCGGAGCACGGTGGGCACTGATAACGCGCTTGTCCACCTCGATGCCGAACTCTTCCAATGTCTTGATAGCGGGCATCATCACGTCCAAATCCGACGTACTGCCCATAATTACTCCTACTTTCATTGTTGTTTATTGGTTTAGAAGTTGATGAGTTTATGCGTAGTTGAACCGGTTCATAAGTTGATACGTCCAACTCCCCATCTCATTCATAATTCTTCATTCATAATTCATAATTTCCCCTTACTCCCATTCAATCGTTGCGGGCGGTTTGGAGGATATATCGTAGCAAACGCGGTTCACGCCCTGCACCTTGTTGATAATCTCGTTGCTCACCTTTGCCAGCACCTCGTAGGGGATATGTGCCCAGTCGGCAGTCATCGCGTCCGAAGAGGTTACCGCCCGCAATGCCACGGGGTTCTCGTACGTACGCTCATCGCCCATCACGCCCACACTCCTTACCTCGCTCAGCAGGATTGCCCCCGCCTGCCATATCTCGTCATACAGCCCCGCCTCACGCAGGTTGCGGATAAAAATGTCGTCCGCGTCTTGCAGGGTACGTATCTTCTCGCGCGTGATGTCGCCCAGAATACGCACCGCCAGTCCCGGTCCGGGGAACGGGTGGCGGGTAATCAGGTGTTCGGGCATACCCATCGACCGCCCCACGCGGCGCACCTCGTCTTTGAACAGCCATTTCAGCGGTTCGCAGAGTTGCAGGTGCATCTCCTCGGGCAGTCCGCCCACATTATGGTGGCTCTTGATGACCTTGCCCGTGATATTCAGGCTCTCGATACGGTCGGGATAGATAGTACCCTGCGCCAGCCACTTGGCATCGGTGATCTTCTTGGCTTCCGCATTGAAAACCTCCACAAAGTCGCGACCGATAATCTTGCGTTTGCGCTCGGGTTCCTTCACGCCCGCCAGGTCGCTGAGGAATTTCTCACTTGCGTCCACGCCTATCACATTCAGCCCGAGGCACTCGTAATCGCGCATTACATCCCGAAACTCGTTCTTGCGGAGCATACCATGGTCCACAAAGATACAGGTCAGTTGGTCGCCAATCGCTTTGTTGAGCAGCACCGCCACCACCGATGAATCCACACCGCCCGACAAACCGAGTATCACACGGTCAGTGCCGATCTGTGTCCTGAGTTCCTGCACCGTACTCTCTACAAAGGCATCCGCACTCCATTCCTGCTTGCTGCCGCATACGTCCACCACAAAGTTGCGTAGCAGCAACGTGCCTTGCAACGTGTGTGCCACCTCGGGGTGGAACTGAGTACCGAAAATCGGAGCCTTCGCATTGCCTTCGGGTGCGGCAATATAGTATGCCGCATTGCGTACCGTCTCGGTGGACGCCACTACCTCCGCCCCTTCGGGCAAACGGGTGATACTGTCGCCATGCGACATCCATACTTGCGACCCGTCTTCAAAACCCTTGAATATCGGGCAATTCGTATTGATATAGGTCAGGTTCTGCCGCCCGTACTCACGCGTACCGGCACTCTCCACCTTGCCTCCATAGATATGGCTCATATACTGTGCGCCGTAGCAGATACCCAAGATTGGCAACCGCCCGCGGATATGCGACAAATCCACGTGGAAAGCGTCCTCGGCATACACGCTCAGCGGCGACCCCGAAAGGATAACGCCTATCACATCGGAGTCGTCCTCGGGATATTTGTTGTAAGGCAGAATCTCGCAGAATGTATCCAGTTCGCGTACCCGCCGCCCAATCAACTGCGTGGTCTGACTGCCAAAATCCAATATAATTATCTTCTGCATATTATTTTGTGCTGTAGTTTGGTGCTTCCGAGGTAATCGTAATATCGTGCGGATGGCTCTCGCTCATACCGGCAGCGGTGATCTTCACGAACTTCGCCGTCTGCAGTTCCGCCAGATTGTGCGCTCCCACATAGCCCATACCCGAGCGCAAACCGCCGAGCAGTTGGTAAATCGTCTCCGACACCGTCCCTTTGTACGGCACGCGTCCCACGATACCTTCCGGCACCAGTTTGGATATATTGTTTTCCCCGCTCTGGAAATAACGGTCAGCCGAACCGGCTTTCATCGCGTCTATCGAACCCATACCGCGGTAGGTCTTGAACTTACGTCCGTTGTAGATAATCGTCTCTCCCGGTGCCTCGTCCGTACCGGCGAACATCGACCCGCACATCACGCAGTTGCCACCCGCAGCCAGTGCCTTGACCACATCGCCCGAGTAGCGCAAACCGCCGTCGGCAATCATCGGCACACCCGTGCCGCGCAGCACTTCCGCCACCTCGAAGATAGCCGTCAGTTGCGGCACGCCCACCCCCGCAATGATACGCGTCGTGCAGATAGAACCGGGACCGATACCCACTTTCACGCCGTCCGCCCCGTTTTCCACCAAGTATTTGGCAGCCTCAGCCGTGGCGATATTGCCCACCACCACGTCCAAATCCGGGTACTTGGTTTTAATCGTGCGCAGCGCATTCACGATGTTCTTGCTGTGTCCGTGTGCCGAATCCAATACCACTGCATCCACGTTCTCTGCCACTAAGGCATCCACTCTGTCCATAAAATCGGGCGTGATACCTACCCCCGCCGCACAGCGCAAGCGTCCCAACTCGTCCTTGCACGCATTCGGATAATCTTTCAGTTTGGTGATGTCGCGGTAGGTGACCAACCCGCGCAGTTTGCCGTCGGCGGTTACCACCGGCAGTTTCTCCACCTTGTGCGTCTCAAACGCCTCCATGATCACATCGTGGTCGGTCGATTGTATCGTGATCAAGTTCTCGCTGGTCATCACCTCGCGGATAGCACGCTCCATGTGTGTCTCAAAACGCAGGTCGCGGTTCGTAACGATACCTACCAGGTTGTTCTCCGCGTCCACTACGGGGATACCGCCGATATGGTTCTCCGCCATCATCTGCAACGCATCGCCCACGGTGCGTTCCGCCGTAATCGTGATGGGGTCGGCAATCAGTCCGTTCTCCGCACGTTTCACCCGACGCACCTGAGCCGCCTGCTGCGCAATCGACATATTCTTGTGTATCACGCCTATACCGCCTTCGCGGGCTACCGCAATCGCCATCGGGGCTTCGGTTACGGTATCCATCGCCGCTGACACCACAGGGATATTCAGCGTTATATGACGGGAGAATTGCCCTTGCAGGGACACCTCGCGAGGCAACACCTCCGAGTAAGCGGGAATGAGCAGTACATCATCGAAGGTCAATCCCTCCATCTGTACACGTTCGGTCAGTTGAGACATATTGTTGTGAGTTTATGGGGTTATATTTTCTAGATACTCTAGATTTTCTAGATATTCTAGGTATTCTAGTTTTTCTAGTTTTCTTAAATCAGGTGGTCGCAATAGAAACACCTTGTGTTGCCTTCGCTGTCCACATACACTTTGTGCGGCACGGGTTCGGTGGTTACGATACAGCGGTCGTTGTGGCAGAGCGTGTCCGTCAGGTGCGTCTCAGGCTGCATCTGCTGTTCGTTTTTCCATTGCAGCAGCGTGTAAATCAATGCCATACGCACATACTTGCCGTTCTCCACCTGGCGGAAATAAGCGGCACGCGGGTCGTTGTCCACGTCCACCGTTATCTCGTTCACACGGGGCAGCGGGTGCAGTACAATCATATCCGGTTTCGCCAATGCCATCTTCTCCGTATCGAGGATAAAGGCATCTTTGAGCCGCTCATACTCGTCCTGATCGGCAAAACGCTCCTGCTGTACGCGCGTCATATAGAGTACGTCCACCAGCGGCATCGCCTCCTCAAGCGTCTGCACTTCGGTGTAATTGTCGCCAAGTTCCTGCTTCATATAGTCGGGCAGGCGCAGTTCGGCGGGCGAAATCAGTACAAAATGCGTACCCTCGTAGCGGCGCATTGCCTTGATGAGCGAATGGACGGTGCGTCCGTATTTCAGGTCGCCGCAAAGACCTATGGTCAGGTGGTCGAAACGTCCGAGTTCGCGGCGTATGGTCAGCAGGTCGGTCATCGTCTGCGTGGGGTGGCTGTGTCCGCCGTCGCCCGCATTGATGACGGGGATACGGCTGTACTCGCTCGCCACACGCGGAGCCCCCTCTTTGTAGTGGCGCATGGCGATGATGTCGGCAAACGACGAGATAACACGCACCGTATCGGCTACCGTCTCGCCTTTGCTCACCGAACTCGACTTGGCGTCGGAGAAACCCAGCACATTGCCGCCGAGTTCCATCATAGCGGCTGTAAAACTCAGTCGGGTACGGGTACTCGGCTCATAGAAAAGCGTTGCCAACTTCTTGCCGCGGCAAGCGTCAGCGTACTGGGCGGGGTTGGCGATAATGTCCAACGCACGATTGATAATGCTATCAATCTCCGCTGTGGTCAAATCGGTTGGGTCTAAAAGATGACGCATATTGTTATGAACTATTAAAATCCTATGTATATCTTTTCTGTAGAAAAGTCAGGTGGATATCGGGTGGATATCGGGTGGATGTCAAGTGGATGTCAAGTTCTCCCCCGCATATTAATTATTAATTATTAATTATTAATTGTTAATTATTAATTCTTCATCCAACTCTCATCACTCGGGTTGTTGCGGAATTGTATCAAGCGGGCCTTGTCCTCATCTTTGATGTAGCCTTCTCGGGCAGCGACTTCCACCAACGTATCGAGACAGGAGAGGCTGTGATTCTCCACGTGTGTCTCTGCCAGACGGTCAAGCCCTTTCTGCATACCATAGGTGAAGATAGACACCACGCCGAGCACTTCCGCACCCGCCTCGCGCAGCACGTTCACCACCTCGATGCAACTGCCTGCTGTGGAAATCAGGTCTTCTACCACTACCACTTTCTGCCCTTTCTCCAATCGTCCCTCAATCTGGTTCTGGCGTCCGTGGTCTTTCGCCCCCGAGCGCACATAGCCCATCGGCAGATTGAGTTTGGTGGCAGTGATAGCCGCATGCGCAATACCCGCCGTCGAGGTACCCATCAGCACCTCTGCATCAGGGTAGTACGTGCGTATCGTCTCTGCCAGTCCGTTCTCCACATCCTCGCGCACCGCGCAATCAGAAAGGGTCAAACGGTTGTCGCAATAGATGGGGCTCTTGATACCGCTTGCCCACGTAAACGGCTCTTCGGGACGCAGAAATACCGCCCGTATCTTCAGCAGGTCTTTGGCTATTTGTTCACTCAAATTCATATCATTCCTAATTCTTCATTCATAATTCATAATTAGCCGAGAAATTCTCGGTAGCACCGCCGATAGGCTGCCACGGGGTCTTCCGCTGCGGTGATGGGTCGCCCTACCACGATATAGTCGCTGCCAATCTCTTTGGCGCGTGCGGGCGTGGTGATTCTCACCTGGTCGCCCGTCTGTCCATCGGCAAAACGGATACCCGGTGTTACGGTCAGGAAGTCCTGTCCGCAAGCGGCTTTCACCATTCCTGCCTCGAGCGGCGAGCAGACCACCCCGTCTAATCCCGCCTCTTTGGCACATTGCGCATAGTGCACCACCACATCGCCAATCTTGCCCGGTATGAGCAAGTCCTCGTGCATGCGTTCCTCACTGGTAGAGGTCAGTTGCGTTACCGCCAGCAGGACAGGACGGGTGCCGTCTTCGCGGGTCAAGCCCTCCAATGCGGCACGCATCATCTCTTTCGTCCCTGCGGCATGCAGGTTCACCATATCCACGTCCAAACGCGAGAGCACTGCCATTGCTTTCTTCACGGTGTTGGGTATGTCGTGCAGTTTGAGGTCGAGGAATATCTTATGCCCGCGTGCTTTCAGTTCGCGTACGATAGCCGGTCCCTCGGCGTAGTAGAGTTCCATACCGATCTTTACAAACGGTTTCTCTTCCGTGAACCGGTATAGGAAAGCATACGTCGCCTCCGCACTCGCAAAATCACACGCTATGATTACATCTCTTTTCATAATTCTGTTTGTTTCTAGATGTTCTAGATGTTCTAGATATTCTAGATATTCTAGATATTCTAGATATTCTAGATATTCTAGATATTCTAGTTATTCGCTATTCCCACAATCTCCTCTAACCGTTCTATCCCCAGTTCGTCCATCAGTCTCGGCAACTCCTCGATAATCTCTTTGCACACCGTCGGGTTGACCAAGTTCGCTGCCCCTATCTCTACCGCCGTAGCCCCTGCCATCATCATCTCTATCACCTCTTCCGCCCTGCTCACACCGCCGCAACCGATAATCGGTACCCGGCACGCCTGTGCCACTTGGTTCACCATCCGCAGTGCCACGGGGAATATACCGTTCCCCGAATACCCGCCGTAGCGGTTTGCCAGTACGGGGCGGCGACGGCGTATGTCTATCCGCATGCCGAGCATTGTATTTATCAGGCACAACCCGTCCGCCCCCGCCTCTTCGCACGCCCGTGCTATCGAGACAATGTCCGTTACATTCGGACTGAGTTTCATATATACAGGCTTCGTCGTAACGGCTTTTACGGTGCGTGTAACCTCCGCCGCGGCCTCTGCACTCGTACCAAACGCCATACCGCCATTGTGTACGTTGGGGCAACTGATGTTCACCTCCAAGATAGCCGCATCGGTCTCCTTGTCTATCCGCTCGCACGTGTAGGCGTAGTCGTCAATTGAGAAACCACTGATGTTCGCAATAATCGGACCGCTGTATATCTTTCGCAGTGCGGGCAATTCGTGCGCTATCACCTCGTCCACACCGGGGTTCTGCAACCCCACGGCGTTTATCATACCGTAGTTACCACACTCGGCGATACGCGGCAGCGGATTGCCGTAGCGTGCCTCGCGGGTGGTACCCTTGCACGAGATAGCCCCGAGTATATTCAGGTCGTAGCACTCTGCCAACTCCTGACCAAAACCGCACGTACCCGATGCCGGTATAACAGGGTTCTTCATCTCCACCCCCGAAAGCGATATATTCAGTCTGTTGTCCATTCTTTTAGTTGATTGGTTTATTGGTTGATAAGTTGATGGGTGGTTAAAAACGTTGACAGGTTGAAATGGTTGAACGTATCAACTAATTAAACCTACTAAACCACGCATAAACCCATAAACTTATAAACTCATAAACTTATTTCCCCCGCCTCAAACACCGGTCCTTCTTTGCAGACACGTTTGATGCCGTTCTTCGTTTGGATACTGCACCCCACGCATATCCCGAAACCGCAACCCATTCGCTCCTCCATACTCACCTCGCCGGTCGTTCCTGCCGCCTGTATCAGCGCACGGAGCATAGGCAGTGGTCCGCAGGCGTAGTAGTAAGACCCCATAGACCCCTCCTGCTCCCCTTCAAAGGGGAGGGCTGCAGTAACGAAACCTTTTATGCCATAGGAGCCGTCTGCCGTGGTTACTTTTACATCACAGCCCAAGCGGCGGAACTCGTCCTCAAAGAACACCTCTTCGCAGGTATTGAAACCCAATATCACCTGCACTTGTTTTCCCTTTGCCCGCAGTTGTTTTGCCAGATAGTAGAGAGGAGGCACTCCTACCCCGCCCCCGACCAACAGCGGTCTCTCGCCTGCTTTGTCAAGGTTATAACCGTTCCCAAGCCCGGTCAGCACATTCAGCGTTGCGCCTGCCTGCAACTGCGACATCGTGCGTGTCCCATCGCCCACCACCTTATATATAAGGGTCAGCGTATCTCCTTCCACATCGCATACCGAAATCGGTCGGCGCAAAAACTGCCCGGGTACGGCAATATCCACAAACTGCCCTGCCCGAATACCGTCAGTCGCCCCGCGAAGCCGCATCTTATACACGCGACTTGCAATCTGTTCATTGGAGAGCAAAACAAATACGGCAGTTTGCATATTAATTATTAACTATTAACTATTACTCCATTGTAAACGGTCTCCACGCAGCGTCCATAGACCGTCCACCCCGCAAAGGGTGTGGAGTGTCCCTTGGACAGAAACTTGTCGGGGTCTATCTCGTAGGGTGTCTCCACCTCAAACGTTGTCCACGATGTGCCTTGCGGCAGTCCCGTTATCTCCCGTGCGCGGGTGGACATCAGTTCCACCAGCCGCTCCAACGTAATAAAGCCCGTACGCACTAAATAGGTGTACATCAGCGGGAAAGCGCATTCTATCCCCACAATGCCAAACGCACTATGCTCCAGACCGCGGCTTTTCTCCTCGGCGGTATGCGGCGCATGGTCGGTGGCAATCACATCTATCGTGCCGTCCTGTATGCCCGCCAAGAGTGCCATTCTGTCGTCCACACCCCGCAGCGGCGGGTTCATCTTCCAGCAGCCGTCCTCGCCCATACACCGCTCATCCAAAAGCAGATAATGCGGTGCCGTCTCGCAGGTTACTTTCGCCCCGCGGGCTTTCGCCTCACGAATGAGTTGCACACTCTCTTTGGTGGAGATATGGCAGATATGCAGGCGGCATCCGGTCTCCTCACTCAGGCGGATATTCCGCTCCACCTCGCGCCACTCGCTCTCGGAGCAGATACCCCGATGCCCGTGCGCACGTGCGTACGCCCCTGCGTGTATATACCCGTTGTGCAAGAGGCTGTTCACCTCGCAATGCTCCACAATCATACTCCCCACCCTTGCGCAACGCTCCATCGCCTCGCGCATCAAGTCCTCGCTCTGCACGCCGCACCCGTCATCAGAGAAACCCGCCACCAACGGGGCAAGTTGTTCTATATTAACGAGTTCACCCTCGCCTTTACGGCCGAGGGTGATTGTGGCATAGGGGTGCACGCCGATAAGGCTGTCGCGGGCAATAATCCCTTGTTGTATTTGCAGATTTTCTATGCAGTCAGGAGCAGGATTGGTGTTTGGCATGGTAAACACGTCGGAGTAGCCGGCGCACATAGCGGCATTGCTGCCACTACGGATGGTCTCTTTCTGGGGGTAGCCCGGCTCTCGGAAATGCACATGCATATCCACCAAGGCGGGAACACGAATAGTACCTAACAGACTCATGAATGATTAGTAACGTTAATACTCCGTTGCCGGAGCAGTATCAGAAATCGAGTGCAAAGGTACTGTTTTTTTTCGGATTATACAAGCCCGACGGTGTTTAATAATTGACCGTTAATAGGCATTAATTCGTCGTTAATCTCTCATTTGCACTGCGTTAGGGTAAAACAGGGAACATATAATTATCCGTATAATTAACCATATAATCTGTTTTGCCACTCAAATACAAACTTTTTTAGATAGAAATTACCAAAAATTAGCAATACATATTAGGTACAAGAAAAAAATCTCCCGCCTGAAACTTTCAAGCGGGAGACCTGTTGCATTACACTAATTATGCATTACGCATTATAGTTTTGCTCCTTGTGCATTGTAGCGAACGCCGTCTTTTACAATTACCAACTGACCGTTGACAATCATCTTCTGCGCTTTCTCGGCTACAACTGCGTTGTCAAGAGCGGTTTGAGGACCTGACTGTGGAACCCAAGCCTCTGCACTCAACAGGTAATCCACAGCATTGCCCAACAAAGTTTCTGCTTCTGCGGTCAAATCTGCATACTGACCATTAAGCAAACTGATCAGCAGATATTTTGCTGTTCCCTCAGCACCTACTCGTGCAGCAGCAGGCAGTTCGTGAATAGCCGCACCACCGGCTACATTTGCCAATACATACCCTTCCTTGCCTTCTGCAAAAGATGTTACAGGTTGGATATTCTTTGCTGTTTTGGTACTGTAAATTGTAATACTGTCATTCAAACCGGCAAACAGCGGGTGCGAAGCGATGTTGGTGTACTTTGCTGTATTGATTTTTACCCCCTGTTGGTCGTTACCATTCGAGCATGCACCCCAGCCCCAACGTCCTTCGGGATAGAAATAAGACTTGGTATTCAAAACAGGTACATTAGCAGTAGCCAACTCATTCAATTCACCGTCTGCTGCATCTTTGCCACTCAAAGACTCGTGCAAAATCACCAAATCGTATCCGCTGAAATCGGTGTTGTCGTTTTTCTCACCACGTACTTCGATATAGAAACCTTTTGCAGCAACCACACCGTACATCTTGTCATTTTCGATACCGGCAGTAGTCATATAGAGTACATCTTTCTCGGCTTTGGTCACCGTCAGAGTATAGGTGGCAGTTGATTTATCTTGTGCAGTAACTACAATAGAAAGAGGATTGGTAAAGTCTTGTGTGCTACCCGACTCAATGCTTGCCGTTGCGCTCTCCGACACCTCGAAATTAACCACCAAAGCCGTCAAGTCTGCGTTTTTGGAGACCAACAGACTACCTGCGTTCTCACTGATAGCCACAGCCTTACCGTCGATAGTTACATTCAGCAACTCTTTCTCGCTCGAAGCGGTTTGCGCAGCGGTAAAGTTAATAGTGTAAGTCTTAATCGTAGTACCATCCTCAGCGGTTACAACAATCGTGGTTGCACCGGGGATAGCAGCAGCGGGCGTAACAACAGCATTGGCATTTTTCGATGTAGCAACCGCCTCAACAACAGGCACTTCCGTTGTACCAAAAGGCAACTCCACACTGTAAGTTTCCGTTGCAGGGTCAAAACCCTCCAATGCCTTGCCGTCAACTGTAATGGATTTAAGAGTTGCATTGTCAGTAGCCAAATTCTCATAATAATCATTTGAAAGAACAATCTTAAACGTTGCAGGCTTCATCTCTGTAGCGTTATCCTTAAACGTCAGATAGTATTTACCATCAATAGTAGATATGTCAGCAGAGGTAAATGTGTAGGATTGAGGACCTTTTTTCTCTAAATCATCACCGGCTTTTGACCAAAGACGTTGATTAACGCCACCTGCTACTCCATTGACAACGAGTTGATAATAACGTCCGTCAGAAGAGCCTCCGACAGTCATTGAGATCGTACCTTCAGCGGTTGCAGAGGGAACCTCGAAGCCTATCACACTCTCTCCTTTATTTGATAAATACCCATTTTTGCTAACCTTCTGATTTCCACCTTTCGTATTACTATAATAAGCCCCATTCTCCACACCCGAAGGGATATTTATATCCGAAGTAGGCTTAAAATCATACGCCCATACACTTTCTGCTCCATTGACAGTACGCACCGAATACTTTCCCGTAGTAACTTCCTCCGCCACTGCATTCCCTGCAAAGAGGGCGGCGAGGGCGAGGGTAAAGAGTTTGATTTTTTTCATGATAATTTTGTTTTAATTATTAAGTAAATAAATTGAGTTTAATTGAATTAGCCATAACCAATCATTGGCGAAAAACGCCTGTCCTTTTCAGGACGGTGCAAAAGTACGGCTTTTTATTGAATGGAGAGTGTTATTTATTGTCTTTTGTTGTGTAAAAATTGACAAAACGCAAAACTTTGCACATACTACACACTTTATAGGGGCTGCAGAGCCCCTCTTTGAAAGCGAAGAAAAATCAGCACTCCACAATCAGAGGACAGCGGGAAGTCTCAACCCTCACGCTGTCCTCACGCTGTCCTCACGCCGACCACTACGGTATTTTTACGGTAGATATACGGTAGATATACGGTAGATACACGGTAGATAATCGGTTCATTCAGCAACTCTTATAATACTCTTATTATACCCTTATCGCAGTATTTACCCGATACTAAACCAAACCGATAAATAGAGTGATAAAAACAAAGAAAGCGGCTGTCTGCCCTACTGCAAAATAAGAGCGGATATTGCTACTATCAGAAAAAAGCAGTACCTTTGCAAGATATTTTGCAGATATGAACAACAACGAAGAATTTCAGATGGTTGCCAAGACCTTCAAAGGGCTTGAAGATGTCTTGGCACAAGAACTGACCGAACTCGGGGCGAACAACGTACAGAAAGAACGCCGTGCCGTATCGTTTACGGGCAACAAAGAGATGCTCTACCGCGCCAATTTCTGCCTGCGTACCGCCTCGCGCGTACTGGTGCCGATTGCCACATTCCGCGCCAAAGACGCCGATGAGGTCTATGCCCACGCCAAGGAAATCGACTGGGCACAATATATGACGGTGCAGACGGGTTTCTCGATTGACGCCACCGTCTATTCGGAGACATTCCGCCACTCGAAATATGTTACCTACCGCGTCAAAGACGCAATAGCCGACTGGTGGACGGAGCGGGAGCAGAAGCGCCCGAATGTGAAACTGACCGCCCCCGACCTGAGTCTGAACGTACATATCGCCGCCGAGATGGTTACTATCTCGCTGGACAGTTCGGGCGAGAGCCTGCACAAACGCGGCTACCGCACAGCCAACACCGAAGCCCCTATCAACGAGGCACTGGCGGCAGGCATGCTCCTGCTGGCAGGCTGGCACGGGCAGGCGAACTTCTTCGACCCGATGTGCGGTTCGGGTACGCTACTGATAGAGGCGGCTTTGATTGCGCAGAACATCGCACCGGGTGTTTTCCGCAAAGGGTTCGGTTTCGAGAAATGGCTTGACTTTGACAAAGACCTGTTTGAAATGGTCTATAACGACGACTCCCGCGAGCGGGAGTTTACCCACCATATCTACGGTTCGGACGCGAGTTTCTATGCCGTACAGGTGGCGCAGAAGAACATCAAGAGTGCCGGGATGCAACGTTTTATAGACGTGAAGCAGATACGCTTGGAGGAAATCCGCTTTGCGGGCGTGGAAGGTGCGCCGAAAACCGAAGGGGCTTTCGTAATGATGAACCCGCCGTACGGAGAGCGTCTGGCGCAAGACAAAGATGTGCTGCGCCTGTACGAGGATATGGGTAAAGCACTAAAGTTCCGGTTCACGGGTGCCACGGCGTGGATTATCTCGTCCAACGAAGAGGCAATGAAATGTATCGGGCTGAAACCCGCCGAAAAGATGCACCTGCTCAACGGGGAGTTGGACTGCCTGTTCAACAAATACGAATTGTTCCAAGGCGAGCATAAGGACTGGAAAAAGACGCATCCGCGGTCAGAACAAAGAACAAAGGACAAAGAACAAAGAACGAAACGCTTTGGTGATAAAAAACGTGAGTTCCGTCCGCGCAGAGACGACGACAAGCGAGGGTTCAAAACGCGGGAGAAAAAGGATTTTGCACCCCGCAGAGAGAAACGCGATTTTAAGCCCAAGAGCAACTACAAACGCCCGAGAAACAATGAATCCTATACTGATAGCAGACTATAACTACCCCCTGCCCGACGAGCGCATTGCCAAGTATCCGCTGGCGGAGCGCGACCACTCAAAGTTGCTGATTTACAAGGACGGACAGGTGTCGGAAGATGTGTTTTACCACGTGGGCGACTATATCCCTGCGGGTTCGCTACTCGTATATAATAATACGCGCGTGATACAGGCACGGTTGGTATTCCACAAAGTGAGTGGCGCACGGATAGAAGTGTTTTGCTTGGAACCGATTGCCCCGCACGACTACCAGTTGTCGCTCGGCAGCACCGAAGGTTGTACGTGGAAATGTATGATTGGCAACGCCAAGAAATTCCGCGACGAGTACGTGGAAATGCAGGTGCTACTACCCAAGACGGGCGAAACCATCACCCTGCGTGCCACCAAAGGCGCACAGACGGGCAACACGTTTGCGGTGCATTTCAGTTGGAACGCCGCCGATGTCTCGTTTGCAGAGATTTTGGACGCTGTGGGCGAACTGCCCATTCCGCCCTATCTCAACCGCAAAACCGAGGAAAGCGACAAGACCACCTACCAGACCGTTTATTCGCGTATCAAAGGTTCGGTGGCGGCTCCTACGGCAGGTTTGCATTTTACCAATGCTGTATTGGACGACTTGCGCCGACGCGGAATCAAGACCACGGAGGTTACGCTCCATGTAGGTGCAGGTACGTTCCAGCCCGTAAAGACCGAGGACGCCAACGAGCATACGATGCATACCGAGATTATCGCCGTGCCGAGGCAGTCGGTTGCAGATATTCAGGCGAACATCGGGCATATTGTCGCCGTAGGCACCACCAGTATGCGTACCCTCGAAAGCCTGTACTTTATCGGTTGCATGCTCCTTACAAATTACAAATTACAAATTACAAATTACGAATTGCATGTAGGGCAGTTTGTACCCTATACGGAGCATTACACCTATTCCGCGGCGGAAGCGTTGCAAGGTATATTGGACTATTTGGACGCCACGGGACAGGACACGCTGCATGCAGAGACACAGATAATGATAGAACCGGGCTACACGTTCCATATAGTCAATCAGTTGATTACCAATTTTCACCAGCCCAAATCGACGCTGCTGCTACTGGTAAGTGCATTTGTGAGCGGCGACTGGCACACGATATACGACTACGCCCTGAGCCACGATTTCCGTTTTCTGAGTTACGGCGACTCGTCTATTCTATTTCGCAGGGACTGATTTTATCACCTAATAATACGTGAGCGCAAGCGAACAAACATGATTGATACCCATTGCCATATAGACGACCCGCAGTATGCGGGGGATATTGACGTTTTTCTTGCCGAACAGAAAGCAGGGGGCGTGGAGTGTATGCTCGTGCCGGGTGTGGACGCCTCGTCGATAGCGAGTATCGGGCAGTTAGCAGATGCATATCCCGACTACCTTTACCCCGCTTTGGGGCTGCACCCCGAGAATATCGGCGAAGATTGGCAGGCGCAAATGGAGCAGATATACACTGAACTTTTTCATCCGCACCGCCGCTATATAGCCATCGGGGAAATCGGACTGGATTACCATTGGGACACCACCTACAAAGAGCAGCAACACATTGTCCTGCGCACGCAAATGCAATGGGCGCAGGAACTGCATTTGCCGGTAATGATTCACAGCCGTGATGCCACCGAGGACACACTCTCTATCCTGCGGGAGTACCCCGATGTGCGTGGGGTGTTTCATTGCTTCAGCGGCAGTAGGGAGGTGGCGAAACAGATATTGGGTATGGGGTATTACCTCGGTATCGGCGGGGTACTGACGTTCAAGAACTGTAGATTGACGGAGCATTTATCGGTTGCCCCGCTCGATCGGCTGCTGCTTGAGACCGATGCCCCCTATATGGCTCCCGTACCGCACCGCGGCGAACGCAACGAAAGCCGCTGGATGCGGTTTGTAGCAGAGAGGCTGGCGGATATATATAAGGTGTCGCCCGCCGACATCGACCGCATTACCACCGCCAATGCCATGACACTATTTGAATTGTAACGTATCTATTACGGTCTTTGAGGTTTACGGGGGCGCCAGTTTATTGGTTTGGGCGGCAAAAGTAGGAAAATACAAAAAAATACGCAAAATGTATTGTAGTATCAAATATTTTTCGTAATTTTGCAGCGTTTTTGTGTGTTATGCCTAATTCTATGGCAGTTGCATACTGATACGGAGTAACAAAAATTCGGATTATTGTTACCCAAAAGAATGGAGATGATGCGGTAATGGCGGCTGAACAACGAGTTTCGGTAGTGCAAGCCGCCTCCAAGAGGGAGAGATGCTCGAGTGGTTGAAGAGGCACGCCTGGAAAGCGTGTAAACTCCAAAAGGGTTTCCGGGGTTCGAATCCCCGTCTCTCCGCAAAGATTTTCAAACAAGCAGTTATCAAGCCTGCTTGAATAAGTGCTTGAATGAAAAGATTTGTACCGGATGCCCGTGGCTAACGGTGGGGATTACGGAGAAATCCCCGTCTCTCCGCAAGAATTTTCCGGACAAGCAACCGGCGGATTTGTGAGCGGTCGGCAGACTTGTTCTGAAAAAAGCCAAGCGATATGTTACGTATCGTAATGGTGCAACAAATAAGGAAACATAATAAAAATAAAATAAACTATTACTCTCATGAAAAAAGTATTTGCAACCCTTACAGTGCTGGCAATGCTGACTTTTGGCAGCACCGCTGTTATGGCACAAGAGGACACTGTTGCCGCTCAGGCAGAGGCAACGACTGAACAAGTAGTTGACAAACAAGCAGTGGCACCCGCTCCAGCCGACGAGGCAGCCCCCGAAGCAGAAGGAAGCGAAAGCGGTATCGTTGCGCTCCACAAGACTTTGAAGACCAAATTTATTGAAGGTGGTGCCGGTTTTATGGCTGCTACTCTTCTCTGCTTGGTATTCGGTTTGGCACTCTGCATTGAGCGTATCATCTATCTGTCGCTCTCGAAAACCAATACTAAAGTTCTGCTCAACAAGATTGAGGAGGCTCTCAAAAACGGTGGTATTAATGCCGCTCTTGATGTTTGCCGCAACACACGCGGTCCTGTAGCAAGTATTTTCTACCAAGGTCTGAGCCGTTACGATGAGGGTATTGACGTGGTAGAGAAGACCGTTTCTTCTTACGGAGGAGTTCAGCTCGGTTTGCTTGAGAAGAATCTCTCTTGGATTTCGCTCTTTATCTCTATTGCTCCGTCGTTGGGATTCTTAGGAACCATCATCGGTATGATTCAGGCATTCGACAAGATTCAACAGGTAGGTGATATTTCGGCTACTGTCGTTGCCGGCGGTATCAAGGTCGCTCTGTTGACCACCCTTCTCGGTTTGATTATCGCTATTGTTCTTCAGTTGTTCTACAACTATATTCTTAGTCTTGTTGAAGGTCTTGTAAACGAGATGGAAGATAGTTCTATCAGCCTGCTTGACCTCGTAGTAGAATACGACGCTGCTCAGAAAAAGTAATCCGTTTGTAGCGTTCTTAATTTAGTTACAAACTAACACTTAATTATTTGAGCATTATGAAGAATTATAAATTATTACCGAAGATTACCCTTTGGGTACTAATGGTATTGGGCATTATCGCCACGATAATGTTCTTCGCCGGTGGTTCCAACGGTTCGTTGGAGGTGGCAGGAGATTTCCTTGATATACCTCGTTTTACCGATCTTTTCCTCATATGGAGTTATATTCTCCTGGGTATTGTGATTTTGGTTACTTTAGGTGTGGTCATTACCGAATTTGTAAAGAACTGCAAATATGACAAGCGCAAGGCTATCCGCACATCAATTGTAGTGGTCGGTTTCATCGCTTTGGTATTCGTTTGCTGGTTTCTCGGTAGCCCTGAGAAAGTGGACATTATCGGTTATGAAGGTACCGACAACGTAGGTGCTATGGCACAGATGAGTGATGCTATCATCTATCTATGCTACATCTTATTTGCGGCGACTATCTGCACTTTGATTTGGGGTGTTATCTACACCAAACGTCTGAAATAAAAAGAATGGTACAATATACAGCCGTCAGGTTGTATATTGTAAAATTGTAAAACTTAATTATGGCAAAGAAAATCCCACAGATAAATGCCAGTTCAATGGCGGATATCTCTTTTTTGCTGCTGATATTCTTCTTGGTGACAACCAGTATGGACGTCAACCAAGGTTTGGCACGGCGTCTGCCTGCCCCTATACCTCCCGATCAGAAAGTGGAGGACACCGATATCAACAAACGTAACCTGTTGGTTGTAAAGATCAACTCGGCGAACCAGTTGATGGTGCAGGGGCAGTTGATGGACGTAAAGCAACTGAGAGAGACTGCCAAAGAGTTCATCAAGAACGAGAATGATGAGCCGAACCTACCCAAACTTGTGGAGGAAGATTTCGGTGAGCCTATCGGTGTACAACGCTACACGAAAGACCACGTTATATCTGTCCAAAACGATGTGGATACGCAGTATCAGGCTTATTTGGATGTTCAGAACGAACTCGTAGCGGCATACAACGAGTTGCGTAATGAGTGTGCGCAAAAGTATTTCCATACCTCGTATAACGAACTGACTGAGGAGCAACAGAAGCAAGTGCAGAAAGTATATCCCCAGAAAATTTCGGAGGCTGAACCTAAAAACTACGGAGGACAATAATTATGGCAAAGATACGTAGAAATGAGAAACGCGAGATGCCGGCGTTGAACACGTCATCGCTCCCCGATATTATCTTTATGCTCTTGTTCTTCTTTATGTCCGTAACCTCGATGAAAGAGGTAACGTACAAGGTTCAGTTCACAGTGCCGAGTGCTACCGAATTGACCAAACTGGAGAAGAAATCATTGGTGCGTTACATCTATGTAGGTACGCCTACCGCAGAGTTCCGCAAACAGTATGGTGCAGAGACACGTATCCAGTTGGACGATGCATTTGCTGAGACCAAAGAGATTGGCGAGTATATTGTAAACGAGCGTTCCTCGATGAAAGAGCAGGAGCAAGGCCTGATGACCGTCTCTATCAAGGCTGACAAGGAAACACGTATGGGTGTGATTGCCGACATCAAGCAAGAACTCCGTCGTGCATACGCCCTCAAAATCAGTTACGCTGCCACTCAACGCACATCGTATTGATAAATAGTTTCGGTGCAACACATTTGTTAATATCGTAAGAATATAAAAGCGACCGCTTATTAGAAAGCAGTCGCTTTTGTTTTAATACTTCATTACAAATTATAGTTGTTGCATAGTAAATTTACTGATAATAAATATCATAATCATTTGCATAATTCAAACATTTGTTGTATTTTCGTGGTTGCTAACGTTATGCGTTGTATGGAAAGCGGGCTGGCAATGTATATGCCTGACCGACAAACCGTTGCGATGCTGACATGGGCAGGTATGTAAATAAAATATTTATATTATGAGAAATATATATATCGTAATCAAATGCCTTATTATGGCAACCCTTGTACTATTTTAACTAATTGTAACGACGAAATAAAAGTTAAAGAAAAAGCCTTTTCTGTAAGTACAAACAAAAAAGTATTATTTGCCAAAGGTAACCTACAATATCAAGCAAGTACAAAAACCTGGCGTTTTGCAGAAAATCAATGGGATTATATTGGTGATGCTAATCACAATATATCCGATACATATAGTGGTTGGATAGATTTATTTGGTTGGGGGACGGGCAAACAACCAACAAATACAAGTACATACTATGAAGACTATCAAACATATATAGATTGGGGTGAAAATATTATAGGTACAGATAAACCTAATATATGGCGCACTCTTAGTGCTAATGAATGGAGATACATTTTCTGCCTTCGCCCTAATGCAAAAGAACTTTGGGGATTTGCCTCTGTGAATGGTATAAATGGAATTATTATTTTGCCAGATAATGGAACTTCTATCAACATACCTTTTGTTTCCAGTATAGACGAAGGATTAGCGGAACAACCCATAGATAATGAGATTATTAACTTTAATTTCCAGTTTGAGAATAATATTTATGATATTGTAGACTACTCTATTGCTGATTGGACTAAAATAGAACAAGCAGGTGCAGTATTCTTGCCTGTTACTTGTTGTCGTCATGCAAAAGAGGTAGATGGTCTTAATTATGGTTACTATTGGTCAAGTACGCCTTTGGATGATGGTAGTGCATTTATGTTGGGATTTAATGACACTATAGGTTTAGGATCAGGTTCAATGGATGGGGATGGACGTGTTTATGCTTTTAGTGTGCGTCTTGTCCGATATAGTGTCCATTTAGAAACGCAATTTTGGGGGTACATTTTTGCCCCCTGTCAGCCCCTGTTGAGGGTA